>JARRMA010000011.1:0-15731 GCA_037386505.1 Candidatus Bathyarchaeota archaeon | reverse complement strand
ATTCAGAACCAAAATTCCTTTAAAAATCAATCCAATTCTCTTTATTTTATCTACCAGAATTTATTTAAAGTAAAATGATGAAAGAAATTGGTTTTTTACCTAATACTCACATCTAACATTCTCAGGAAAGGTTAAATATACGCACTAAGAGTACATGCTCGTCGTTCAAAAAATGATTCGTAGACTCATCTTAGATGTTTTAAAACCACATAAACCCAATGTTGTTGAAGTTTCTGAAGCACTTAGCCATCTAGAAGGTGTAGAAGGAGTAAACATAATAATCAATGAAATAGACCAACAAGTAGAGAATGCAAAAGTCATCGTTGTAGGAATCTCAATAAGTTTTGAAGCTATTCAGAAAAAACTTCAAGAATTTGGGGCTACAATTCATTCCATTGATGAAGTCGCAGCTGGTAAAAGAATTGTTGAAGAGGTTACGACCCCTCAAGATAGTTCTGCACGAATGTAATATCTTTAGATCTTTTGTCAGTTTTTTATAGTTTTCACTAAAGATAGATTTCTATATGGCACCTAGAAGTAATGCAATTGCTACTGTGGCTATACCAGCTACTAAGGTTTGAATTCCATATAATAACGCATTTTCTTTAGCAATTCTTCCCAAATAAATTCCCAACATAAACAAAGTCACCAAAGTTACAGCAAGAGATGACATGTATGCGATTTGTACAGCTATTAACTCATTTAATAGGAGAAAGAAAGGCGACAGAGAAACTAATGCCGTCAGAATTGGTGATCCTCCATCAACAAGTGCTGCATAGAATGAGACAAAAGCTGTGGCATCGGTTATCACAGAATCATTTAGTTTTGTCATCATTGCAGTTTCAAGCTTTTTTAGATCTCTTTTTCTTTCAGCCCTTTCTGTCATATATGCTCCGGAAACTCCAGAGATTCCCATTGCTAAGCATGCACCCAAACCAGCTGTAACTATTATTTCGGCTTCAGTAACATTTACAACCCAGGCTCCCACAATAATGCCAAGCATTGTCATAGAACCATCAAAACCGTTTTTCACGAAGTATCTTCTTGCGATTGGTCCCATTTCAGTAATTTGGATATATAATCTAATCCGTTTAATCAGTACTCTCAAACGGTTAATCAAGGTTAATCACAAAACAAATTCTGAGAAAAATCCAATGACACAAAAAGGCATTACATTTTGTCATTTAACTGCTCAATCTTCCTCTTGCTTTATCTTTTTTCTTGAAGTTAATGAACTTTTTCCTCAAGTTGATTGTAAAAAAATTCTCTTTTTGCTAATTAGGCAAAATAATTTATATTAACAGTTATTAGGAAGAATAGATGACATTCTAGCCAATCAAAAAATATAGTAAATAATCAAATATTGGAGTCAAGTCTACGTGGTTGTTCAAGAAGTTTTTGAGATTCTTTACTCACCAGTAAAGGCTTTTAGGAAAATTATTGAAAAACCAGATTTTAAAGGTGTTATCCTGGTCTTAGTTCTTGTAGTATCTTCTATGTTAATAGTTCAATATATAGCCAGCTCGAAACTTTTACTTGAAAATAGAAACCCAGAAGATGATACATGGACAGAGAACCTAGCAAATCAGCATAACTGGACATCTAACGGTGTACTAACTATTGATAGCCTAGATTATAAACTTGGAAATTCAGATGGAAATAATAGCATTGTTTTTTCAATATCCGATGGAACAAATATCTGGTGCAAGCTTGAAAATATTAGTTCTATAGATTGTTCAGAAACTGGTTTTAAAGAATTGTTTTTCTTCATAAAATGGACAAATGATGCTGAAATATTTCCAATCTCAGGATCCATTAAATTATTTTCTGGTAGCGAAGAAAACTACTTTGAAAATAATAGCTTTGTTGATGAGTTAAGTTCAAGTGGAAACTGGAAAAATTTTACACTAAAAGTAGGTTCAGATCAGGATTGGATTTCAAACAATTCTCCAAATTGGGAGAACATAACAGGATTAGAATTTCAATTAGATTGGGAATCCTCCTCTAATTTATCTCTAAAAATTGACAGTTTATTCTTTAGAAATTATATTTCACCTTTCGCAAGTGGAGCATTTGAAGGAATAATATTACCTATTGCATTCCAAGTCATGTTGAATTTTGCTACGAACCTAATTTTATGGGCAGGACTTTTGTTGATAATTGCTAAACTGTTTCAAGAAGATGTTGGACCGTGGAACATTTTTTTCATCATTATAGGATATAGCTTTATTGTTTCGGTTGTTTATACACTACTAAGTGCTATACCACTTTCAACTCTTCCAATGTTGGAAGTTCCTTTAGACACAATCGCCTTAAACGCTATGCTGGACGCAACTTGGCGTCCACTAATAGCTTATCAATTATGGCTATATATCCCAATAATTGGAGAAGTTTGGTTGGCTGCTCTTGGTGCTATTGTTATACGTCAAATTAAGGAAACAACATGGAGTAAAGCTGCAACAATAGCAGCTGTTGCTTTTGCTATAAGATTTATTCTTAGATTGCTTTTTGGTTTCTAAAAATGTATTATTTGTTTTGCTAACCTTATTGTTAAAAATGAATTTGAAGAGTTGGTAAAACTTATATTCGACGTTAATCCTCCTTCAATTCGCCAAAAACAGAACAAATGTAAAGTGATTATTTACAGATAGTTCATTTTTATGGCATTTAATTAAATGGAGGAAATAAGGCTTGAAAATTAATGAACTTAGAGATGGAATGCGAAAAGTTGACATTGAAGGAAATGTAATTGAGAAATCTGAGGCTCGCGAAGTTCATTCTCGATGGACAAATGAAACGTATAAAGTAGCAGATGCAACACTAGAAGATGAAACAGGCACAATATCTTTGACTTTATGGAATGAGCAGATCACACAGGTTAATGTTGGAGACAGAGTAAAAATCGAGAATGGATACATAAAATCTTTCAGAGATGTGCTTCAACTTAATTCTGGAAAATATGGGACATTAACGGTCCTATAAAAAAACTAAAACATTTTTTATTATAAATCCAATTTTTTCTTTAGAAAAATTCAAAATCATATTCCAATTGAATAAAATAACGAAATAAGCTAGCAAATAAAGAAAAGATAAATTATTATTTTTAAAAATCGATGAGTTAATGTTAATATTAAAGAGGGAATATTAACAAAGAGCATAAATGCACTGAGATTGTTTAGCCCGGTGGTGTAGTGGCAATCATGGAGGCCTTTGGAGCCTTCGACGGGAGTTCGAATCTCCCCCGGGCTACCATGCTCCAGACTATAATTTATACAAATATCCAAAAAAGTATAAATTCAACTCTAGAGATCCGATGCCCCCGGGTTACCATGTAATAATAGATTAATTAGTGTAAAAATTAATCCTTTTTTAAGCTCATTTTATTTATAGATTTGATGGGAATATGACATGAGTTTCTTGCCAGGAAAAGTTCCAACAAACGTTCTGCAGAAAATAGTTTTTAAAAATCTTGGGATTAAACGTGATGATGTTATTTTAGATCCTTCAATTGGCGAAGATGCAGCAATTGTAAAAGCAGGTAATCAGATCTTGGCTGTATCCTCCGATCCAATAACTGGAGCAGAAGAATGGTTAGGTTGGTTAGCGGTTCATGTGAGTGCAAATGATGTTGCTACGCGAGGAGTTCAACCTCGATGGTTTAATTCGATAATATTATTACCCAAAAATTCAACGATCAAACGAATAGAGAGAATTTGTACACAAATGGATAAAGCCGCAAACCAGTTGAATATAGCAATCATAGGAGGACATTGTGAAATTACTCCTGGAATAGATCATTCAATAGTAACAGGATGTGCAATAGGAATTGCAGACCAAGGAAAATATGTTACGTCAAGTGGAGCACAAGCTGGAAACAAAATTATTTTAACAAAAGGAGCAGGAATAGAAGGAACAGCGATATTGGCGTCAGATCGCAGAAAAGAACTTCTTGAATTCTTCGATGAATCTTTCCTAAACAAAGCTGAGAGTTTTTTTGAAAAAATCAGCGTTGTAAAAGATGCTATGACAGCATTCAACACAGGTGGAGTCACTGCTATGCATGATCCTACAGAAGGGGGGGTTGCTGGCGGGATTCATGAGTTGGCTGATGCTGCAAATGTTGGTTTTAATGTTTATGACAAGAATATCAATGTTCATAAAGAAACTCGTCAAATTTGTGAACATTTTAAAATTGACCCGCTTCAGCTAATAGGTTCAGGTTCACTTTTAGTTATTGCTAAAGAACAGAAAACAGATGAAGTAATCGATCGTTTAACAACGAATTCGATTCAAGCTTCTGTTATTGGTGAGCTAACCAAAAAGACTTTTCAAAGAAATTTAATCAAAAATAATGGAGAAAAAATTAAACTTGTTAGACCGGTTAATGATCATCTTTGGAAGGCTCTTGCTAAAAAAGAAAAAATTTGATCATTATACCAACATTAGTTGTCTGTGATCGGTTCTTCTATATTTCAGAATTCGGGTTTCATTTTTCCAAGTTTTTTGTCTAAACAAGCTTTTATGAAACCATAGTATTCAGGTTCTGGTTTGGTTGGTCTGCTTTTAAATTCACCATGAAATTGGGAAGCAAAGAAAAAGAAGCTTTCAGGAAGTTCTAAGATTTCTTTTCTTCTATTATCAAGGCTATTACCTGAGAAGACCATCCCCTTCTGTTCTAAAGTATTCCAGTAATCAGGATTGACTTCCCATCTATGACGATGGCGCTCAAAAATCTTCTCAGCACCATAAAGGGTATAAGCAATTGTATTTTTGTGAACCATAACTTCATGAGCTCCTAAGCGCATAGTCCCTCCCTTATTATTCACTTTCCTCTGCTCAGGCATCAAATCAATCACTGGATGATTAGTCGATGGATTAATTTCAGTGCTATTCGCATCAGCAAAACCGCATACATGACGAGCAAACTCGACAACCGCCAATTGGAAACCATAACAGACTCCTAGAAACGGTACATTATTTTCACGGGCAAACCTAATACTACTTATTTTTCCTTCTGTACCTCTCGGACCAAAACCATATGGAATGAAAATTCCATCATATCCTTCTAAAATTTTCAATTCATCTATGTTATTTTCCAAACGTTCTGCTTCTATGTAATCTACTTTAACTTTTACTTGGCAAGCAGCACCCGCATGACTGAAAGCTTCATTCATACTAACATAACTGTCAACCAAACCAGCATATTTGCCGATCAATGCTATCTTAACCTCGTGTTTAGGATTTTCGAAACACTTTACAAACTTTTTCCAATCTTTCCATTCGGGACTATTTTTTGAAATTCCTAATCTTCTGCAAACATAATCACCCATGCCTTGTTGATCTAAAATTAGCGGGACCTGGTATACAGATGGAACATTAAAGGAACAAAAGACCGCTTCTTTAGGAATAGTACCAAAAAGAGCCACTTTTCTTAAGGTTTCCGAATCGATCATCTTTTTGCATCTAGCAATAATAGTGTCAGGTTGAATACCGATTCTTCGTAATTCGTTAACGCTGTGCTGAAGAGGCTTTGTTTTCATTTCTCCTGTTACATCTAAAATTGGAACAAGGGCTAGATGAACATATAATATATTTTCAAAACCTTCTTCTAATCGCATTTGACGGATTGCTTCGAGAAAGGGTAATCCCTCGATGTCGCCTACTGTACCTCCTAATTCAGTTAATACAATTTCTGCTTTGGACTGTTCTGCAACACTTCGTATACGATTCTTTATTTCGTTTGTTACGTGTGGAATAATCTGAACACATCTACCCAGAAAATCTCCTCTTCGTTCACTATCGATTACGGTTTGGTATATCTGGCCGGTGGTTATGTTATTTTCTTTAGGTAAATTTACGTTTAGAAATCTTTCATAGCCACCTAGATCGAGGTCGGTTTCACCCCCATCTTCTGTCACAAAGACCTCTCCGTGTATGTAGGGGTTCATTGTTCCAGCATCAACATTTACATAAGGATCAACCTTGATCACTGTAACTTCAAAGCCTCTGACTTGAAGCATTTTACCTATGGAAGAAGTTACAATCCCTTTACCTACAGATGAAAGTACACCACCAGTTACAAAAATATACTTGACCATCTAGTATGCCCTCAAATAATAAACCCCTAAACTACATTAGACGTTAAAAATGCTTTCTACATGATAATGTATTAGTTTTCTTTTGAAGATTTTTCTAAATTTGCCATTAGACTTCGGTTTAAAGTAGTAAGAGCTAGTTCTCCAGCTTCCTTCATTGTTGTACCCAAAGAAACGAAACCATGATTTTTCAAAATAATTAGTTTGTTTCTTTCTAAAATCTTCAGCACCTCTTTTGCTAAATTTATCGTACCAGGCGCATATTCTTTTTCGGTTATAGGTAGTTCTAATTTTTTAGCATTAATCAATATAGATTTATTGTGTCCATGAAATACAGCATTTATTTTTTTGCAGTTTTTATAAATTAGATAATGCATCACCGATTCTGAAGAAGGATTCAATTTTCCTTCCAAAAANNTTTTCTCGTCATAATTCTTTATGTAAACAAAACAATCATCTACTAAATTTTCCTTATTTTTCAATCCAGAAGCTGTTATTACAAACCCTGTTTTTAACCTAAAACTCAGATTGCCGGTGTAATTTCCTTCGAACTCAGGAGTTAAACCTTGTTTCTGAAATATTTCACTCCATTTCTTAAGTTGATTAATTTTAGTATCAAAAGGAATTTTATCGGATAAAAAAAGTGTATTAAACCTAATTTTTCCTTCCTTCATTTCGATCACTTTATAGAATGAGAATCAGGAATTTCTTTAATTAGTTACTAAGTAATTTACAGCCATTTTTTCCTTCTGAAATAGGCAAGCATCACTAAACTTATGATAAGCATTACAATGTAAACCATAGGATAACCCCAAGGAGAATTTAGTTCAGGCATATATTTGAAGTTCATGCCATATATTCCAGTTACAAGGGTTAAAGGAATAAAAATGGTTGCTATAATCGTTAAGACTTTCATTACCTCATTCATTCTGTTACTAACACGTGTAAGATATATGTCAAGCATTCCTGAAAGCATATCACGAAAAGTCTCTAATGCATCAATTACCTGAATTGTGTGATCATAAACATCTCTCAAATAAATATCCATAGATTTTTCAATCAGAGGTGATTCCCACCTCTCCAGTCTACCTATTATTTCCCTCAGAGGCCAAACCGATTTACGTAGAAAAATCAATTCTCTTTTCAAAGTATGGATCGTGTGCAAAATTTCCGGTGTCGGATTGTTGATTAATTCATCTTCAATATCCTCAATACTTTCTCCAATTTTTTCCAGAACCGTGAAGTAATTGTCAACAATGGCATCTATCAGAGAATAACCAAGATAGTCGGCTCCCATCTTTCTAATACGCCCACGATCGGTTCTTATTCGTTCTCTGATAAGATCAAAAACATCTCCCTCATCCTCTTGGAATGAAATAAGGTAATTTGAACCAATAATTAGACTAACTTGTTCTGTCTTTGTTTGAGTCTCATTTTCATCAAATTGAAACATCTTTAAAACGATGAATAGAAAATTTTCCAAATCTTCCATTTTTGGGCGTTGTCCCGTATACATAATGTCTTCTAATACCAATGGATGAATTTTGAATTTTTTTCCAATTTTTTCTATATTTTCAAGCTGGTGAACGCCGTCTATATTTATCCAAGTTACAGCAGGTTTATCCCTAATAGGAAAACAATCGTCAATCGATTTTACTTCTTTTTCCTCAAATTGGTTCCCTTTATATTGGATGCAAGTAACTTTTACATTTTCATCTTTCTTTTTTCCAACATATATTGGAGTTCCAGGAGGGAGACCAGATTTTTTTGATAATTTTTTGAAAAACCGTGACGTAACATTACACCTAAAAAGAGATTTTTAGGATAACTATTTAACATTTTAATGTTTTCAAAATCAAAATATTAACTTCTGTTAGGTTTTAGGATTACTTTCAACGATTTTCCTGCTTCTGCTACTAATCTAAAACCTTTCGCAGCTTCTCGAATATCTAGTGTGTGAGTTATCATTTCAGATACGTTGATTTGTTTTTTAGATAAAATCTTTAATGCTTCTTCAAGATCTTTTGGAGCAGCGCCATATGATGTTTTTATTGTTGTTTCGTTTCTCCAGAAATCTGTTATAGGAATAGGAATGTTAATTGATGGGTCTGGAACTGCAAAAAATAAAATCGTACCTCCCCTATCCACACAATCTAAAGCGGTTAAAGCTGCCTTCTCTGCACCAGTACACACAATGACCTTGTCCACTCCTTTTCCGTTATTAATGTTTTTCAATTGGTTAACCAAATTTTCTTTAACATCAATAATACAATCTGCTCCAAACTTTTTAGCTAATTCAAGGCGATCAGGATTTATATCGGCGGCAAAAATTTTTTGAACACCTTTTATTTTTGACAATTGTATATGTAATATCCCTGCCATTCCGCTGCCTATGATTAGAAGAGTATCGCACTTATTGATGTCCGCTAGTCTTTGCCCTCTTATTACGCACGCTAGTGGTTCAATAAAAGTACCCTCTTCAAATGACATATTTGGTGTTAACTTATAGATCCCAGTTTCTACGTTGATCTTTGGTACACGTATAAACTGTGAAAAACCACCTGGGAAATAGTTGGTTGTGTGAAGAGTCTCACAGGCTGTATGAGAATCTTTCATGCAATAGCAACATTGATTGCATGGAACATGATGAGAAACGAAGACACGTTCTCCAATACTATATTTTGTTACTTTTTTACCTACTTTTTCAATTATTCCTGTTGCTTCATGACCTAAAACTCTGGGAGCTTTTGGTAATCGGTACCATTCTAGTACGTCTGTACCACATATTCCGCTTGCCATCACTTTTATCAGAATTTCTTCTGGTCCAATTTCAGGTTTCGGTATATCTTCTATTCGTATGTCCTTATTGTTATAGTAAACAGCTACAAGCATTGGTTCACCAAAAAAGGGTTAGAGAAGGTTAATCCTTTCTTGTTTTTTCATTTTCAAATAGATCTTGAGCCTCTTTAGGTTTCAAATTTTCGTGGATTATACCTCTTATTGCGCGTATCATAGCGACAGGGTATTGATGTTGCCAGATATTTCGTCCAAGATTTACGCCTATAGCGCCTTGTTGTAATCCATCATATACAAATCCAAAGACTTCTAATGCTGTATCAACTTTTGGTCCACCCGCGATTACAACAGGTACAGGACAACCTTCTACAATTTTGTTGAAATCCTTTTCACAATAATATGTCTTAACTACTCTTGCACCAATTTCAGCAGCTATTCTGGAGCATAAACCAAGATAGCGTGCAGTACGTTTTTCGAGTTCTCTCCCAACTGCAGTTACTGCCATAACTGGTATTCCATAATCTTCACATTGATCAACTAATCGAGCAAAGTTCATTAAAGTTTGATGTTCATATTTACAACCAACATATATCGACATCGAAACAGCACTGGCATTAAGACGAAGTATTTCTGTTATCGATGTTATTTGTCCTTCATTGGACAGATCCTCTCCCACTACACTATTTCCTCCTGAAACTCTCAAAATCACTGGTTTTTCAATTGCTGGATCTATACAATTTCTAAGAACACCTCTCGTCATCATTATTGCATCTGCATATTTGACCAAGGGCTTAATTGTTTCTCCAGGTTTTTCGAGTTTCCTAGTTGGTCCTTGGAAATATCCATGATCAATAGGCAAAAAGAGTGCTTTTCCATCTTTCTGTATTAATCTATTTAATCTGTTTTGAATTCCCCAATCCATCGTTATTTTCCTCCCTCATCTTTTGGCCTTACAATTAAATAGCCTTTTTCTATAAGCCAACGATGAAATTGCCAAGTAGTATAGACACAGTCGTTTCTGCATCTCTTTCTAATCTTTTCGTATTCTTCAGAACCTGAAGGTACTTTGTTTAGTTCAAGCTGTACAAAACATTTTACATCATTACAAAATTCTCTGCGCTTATAATCCACAAAACCTTCTATACTCAAATCATTCCCTCGATATTGTCTTTCATTTTCGAAATATTCAATCTAACTTTTAAGATTAATCCAATCTCTAAGAAAATCAAAATTTTTTTGCTGCAAATCTATTGTTGAAAAGAAGGTAATCATTAGTGAAATAAAGTTTAATTTATCTAATAAGAAAATTTACAAAAAATATAAAGGATTCATTCAACCGTTTAGGTTAGCTAGTGGGCTCGTGGTCCAGTTGGTTAACTCAATTTTGAGGCCAAAAGACGCTTCCCTCACGCGGAAGAGATCGCCGGTTCAAATCCGGCCGAGCCCACCATAAATTTATTTCAAAATTGTTCTCGTATCTTTTTTGCTATGTCATCTAGTTGTCCTCGTTCTGGACTTTCAAATTTATGATGCTTAACTATAGCTCCTGGAGTTTTGGACATAATGTCACCACTGAATCGGGGTATCACATGAACATGAAAATGCATCACTACTTGATTAGCGGCTTTTCCATTAAGCTGAAAGATACTAATACCCTCGGAACCAACAGTTTTCTTTACTGCTACACATATTCGTTTAATAATTGGAGCCATTTTAACCAATGTTTTTTCGGGAATCTCGTAGATATTTTCCCAATGTTCCTTGGGAATAATTAAGGTATGACCAGGACTAGCGGGATTCAAATCCATGAAGGCCAATATTGCAGAATCCTCATAAACAATACTTGCTGGAGCTTGACCTTCAACAATCTTACAGAAAGGACAATTAGTATTCATTGTTTTTCATCTCTTTATTTGATGTTGATTTTGAAACGATTAATAGTTTTGTTGCCTGCATTATCATATTGATAATATTTTTTCAAAAAGCTTAAAAAACAAGTTGTGGCTCATGATGAATGGCGCCGAGGTAGCTCAGTTTGGGAGAGCACTCGACTTAACAAAAACTTTGTTGAGGGTGAAGCTGAAGACCGAGGTGTCGCTGGTTCAAGTCCGGCCCTCGGCACCACTTTTCTAATAGGAATTAGATCCGCTTGATGTTTTATACTATCAATCTAAAAAGAAATGGATTTGTTATTTTTAATTTATTAATTATAAGAGTAAACATATTTTGTTAGTTCAATTATCTCCTTCTTTGAGGAAGTATCATGCTAAAATTGAAAAGAAAATACCAGATCAAACAAACACCGGCATATATCCTATTGATTCGGCTATGAAACCTACATATAAAATTGAGAAAAATTCTGAAAGTCTCATCGGAATATGAAGCAATCCAATATCAACTGAAATGCACGTTCTTTTCTTTGTTACTTTAGCGATAATGTATTCAAAAAATCTCATACCAAGCCCCTACGCGGTCTTTTAATTGGGATGTACAAAACACATATCACTTTTTATATGACGTTCAATAGGAATCATAGCTGAACGTTCATGTCTTGGGCTTATTTTTTATTAAACACTGAACCAAGTCAAATGGAAAAAGTTCTGGAAAAAATAAAACAAATTAATGGTGTAGAAAGAAGCTCATATGGTTTATGGGAATTATAATATTTTAACAAAGGTAAAGAGCAGCAGCCCAAAAGAACTTAAAATAATCGTTCAAAATATAAGAGTCCAAGAAAATGTCCATTCTCTTTTAACATTAATGGTTATCAACGAATAAGTATCAAGAAAATTCTCACATAATCTAATTCCAAGGATTAGGATGCTTGTAAAGAATCCATCTTTAACGGTAAAGATCTAGTAGATTTTTAATTAGATAATGGATTTTGTATTAATCGATAACTATTTACTAGATATATTTTTCATAAAAAGAGAAATTAGAAAAAAGGATAAACCAGTTTCATAGTAAGATTCGGAGTTCATAAGATATAGAGTTTTACTTCATTGATAACTTTGCCACTTACTTTCTAGTTCTGTATCTTGAACTGTCTTCATTATATAATCAGCAAATTCTGTTCCAGTAACACCATCTGATCGTCCAGTTATGGTCATTTTTTTCTCATATTGCCCACAAACATCAAGAGCCATTTCAAGTCTCCTAGCTTTAACAGCGAAACCAATATGATTTAAAAGCATAACAGTAGCTCTAAGAATACTAGCTGGATCAGCATAATCTGCTCTCCCTTCTTCAACCATTCTTGGAGCAGAACCATGAATAGCTTCAAACATCGCATATCTTTTACCAATATTTGCACTACCAGCAGTACCAACTCCTCCCTGAAATTCAGCTGCTTCGTCAGTTAGAATGTCCCCATAAAGATTGGGCAGAACAACTACTCTAAATTGTGTCCTTCTTTTTGAATCCACAAGTTTGGCAGTCATAATATCTATGAACCAATCATCCCACTCTACTTCAGGATAATTTTTAGCTACTTGTTCCGCTACGCTTAGAAATTTCCCATCAGTTGTTTTTACAACATTTGCCTTTGTAACGACTGTTACTTTGTTAATTTTGTTTTTCTTTGCATAATCAAATGCCATCTGAATTATCCTTTCAGAACCCTGCTTAGTTGTTACTTTAAAGTCGATTGCAAGGTTATCAGTGACACTTATTCCCTTTCCACCCAGTACATATGCCCCTTCTGTATTCTCCCTAAAAAATATCCAATCTATCCCTTCTTTGGGAACTTTTACTGGCCTTACATTTGCAAACAAATCAAGCATCCGTCGCATTGCAACATTAGCGCTCTCAATATTTGGCCATCCATCGCCCTTCTTTGGGGTATATGTTGGACCTTTAAGTAAGACGTTACATTTTTTAATTTTCACTAAAATATCATCAGGTATTGTCTTCATGAGTTTGGCGCGGTTTTCGATAGTCAATCCTTCGATTACTTGTAATTTGACTTTCCCTTCTTCGATCTCTTTTTTCAACAAAAACTCCAGAACACGCTTTGCTTCCTTAGTAATATACGGACCAATTCCATCTCCACCAATAATTCCTATTATTATTGGCTTTAACTTGGTATAGTCTGTCCAATCTTCAGCTTTTTTCATTTGTTCGACTCTTTCAAGCTGTTCTTCCAGTATCTTTCCGAAGTGTTCTTTTGCTTTTTCAATTTCTTGGTTCATTTCTTATATTCCCATCTTTTTGCTTCTTCTTCTAATTCTTCTTTTGTAGGAGACAGATAAAGTATATCATGCCATGGGTGTCTGTATAACCCTGTTTTAAGACGTTTTTGGTCCAGAATATGACCCATAAATCCAATACTTCGACCTAAAACGAAAAGCCCATTTAATGCTCCAGTTTCTATTATGTCACTGATTTCCTTCTTGGAGAAGTTTAAGCTGTTTAACAAATCAAGAAAAAGAATTCCTATGCAGCCATCTACGTTTAAAATTAGATTATCTCTTTTTGCTGTAGTTATTTTCTCAACTTTCAGAGCATAATCTAAATATTCGGTTTTTGGGAAATTCTCTTTGGCATATTTTTTAAGCAGCTCTACTCTTTGATCTGGGTTGATCGCAGACTTTACACGATGACCAATTCCAGGAATAAGAATGTTCATTGATTTCATCTCATCAACCATCTCATCTGGATCTCTCTTCCAATCATGAAACTTTTTAAACCAATATGCTGCTCCATCAATAGCTCCTCCAAATCGTGGACCAATTGTTAAAAGACCACTTACCAAAGAAGATATGAGATCTTTTCCCGCTCTAGCAGCTACAATAGAATTGTGAGCCCCCGATACTGCAGGACCATGATCAGCTACTATTTGTAAAACCAATTCAATAAAATTCTTAGCCCAATTGGGAAATTTTTTCTTGAACCAGAGAAGACCAATAATTCCTCCGATTCCATAACCACCTCTGACAACTTCAGTTAATGGTACACCAGCATAGAGAGGCTGATCTCCTCTCTCATCGGTAATTGTACAAATAAACTGAGTGGGCACTCTTATTTTTCCCGTAGCTAGAGCTTCGTTGAAATCCATAGGTATTTTTCGAGGCTCACGATATGGTTTTGGTTCAACTTTCCCTTCTTTCACCAATTTGTCAAAAGTTTGTTTTATTTTTTCACCTAAATCATCAAAGGTATTAGGAAGTATGGCACCTGCTTCTTTCAAAGCTTCATTTTTTGCATCTGCCGTTTCTAAATCAGTTCTTGCTTTTGCTCCTGCATGACCAAATTGAACACCAGATGGGAACATTTTGGAGCATGTTCCGATACACCATGCCACTAATGGTTTTGTGATTTCTCTCTTTTTTAGAGCATCTGCAACATCATACTCATCTTTACCTCCAACCTCACCTAGAAGAACAATCATTGCCACATCAGGATCTTTTTCATATCTCATTATGTGATCTTTGAAGGTACTACCCGGATAAAGATCCCCACCAATGGCTATTCCCTCATAGACTCCATCGCTATTTCTAGAAACAATGTTATTAAGTTCGTTTAGCAATCCTCCCGATTTTGATACAAACGCAACACTTCCTGGCCGATGCAGATGAGATGCTATAATATTGTCAATCATGCCACCGGTGTTCCCTATTTTGAAAACTCCCCCTTTGATTGCACCAACGGTTGCGGGACCAATTATCCACTTTCCTTTCTGCTTCGCAATTGCAGCAAGCTCTCTTGTGTATCTTTCAGGAATACCTTCGGCAATAATAGCTACTGTGCGTATAGTATCAATTTCAAGAGCCTCTTTTGTCCTTGGATAAGCAGATCTAAAAGACGCAAAATTAATCATCACATCTGCCTGAGGATGGTTTTTGGTTGCTTCTTCGATTGTAAGATATATTGGTAGAATAATTTCTTCAGATCCAAAGAAGCATTTGTGATACCCACCTCCTGTTGGATTAACAATGGCTACAATACTAGGAGTCTCTCGTTCACATGCATAATCAAAATCAAGCATCCTTTGAATAGCTCTTTGTTGTAATCCAAAAATAATAGCCTGCGTTTTTTTATCAAATAATTTATAGTTCTCCATTATTATCACACATTCGCTTTTTCAGTAAGTGCCATTGTAACTATGGAAGTCATAGGTGCTTCAGGTCCAAACACTTCGATGGGAATCCCAAGAGTTGTTCCAAGTTCTTTCATATTTTTTAATCCCTCTCGATAGTTCGGTCCACCCCTTCGAACATAAATTTTGATTTTGCTATCGGTGAGTTTTTGTCTATATTCTTTCAAGGCTTTTATTATACCAGTAAAAGTCTTGGCTACATCGGTGAAATTTGCAATACCGCCACCAATAAGTAGGATTTTTCCTTCAGGATCTTTTTCCCTTGTCATAAGGTCAATTATTGTCTTTGCATATTGGTATGTCTCGTCGGTGGATGGATTTCCACTATATTCTCCATAATTGGCTAATTCATCTTTGAAACCTAGATCAAAAACAGTATCTGTATAAACAACGCTAGCACCCCCACCAGCAACCATCGTCCAAACTTTACCTTTTGGATTCAATACGGTAAGTTTCAAAGATGCACCGCTCTTTTCATCCATTTCCTTGATTAATTTTTCTTCTTTAGTGAGCCCTCTTCCGAAAGGTGCAGGGAATTCTATATCTCCCCATTTCCTTCCACACATGAATTGAGCCGTATCATCAAGGCGAGCAACCATATCTAACGGTATTAGACCTTCTTTAGTCATAGCAATGGGGTTTATTTCAAGATAAGCATAACCAAGTTCAACATAGAATTTGAACAATCCTTTGATGAATTGAGTAATAGCCTCCTTTTCTTCTTCAGGAAGATCATCTCTGGG
>JARRMA010000010.1:10840-16414 GCA_037386505.1 Candidatus Bathyarchaeota archaeon | reverse complement strand
GGACCGATTCTATAACTGAAATCTCTGATCAAATAACTATCTTGAAAGATGATATACGTTTTTTTGATCCCAGAATCCTTGAACCAATAGACGTTATTTTTGATCTGGCTTCTCTTTCTAACGATCCTTGTGGGGAACTTGATCCACAAAAAACTATGGAAATAAACTATTCTGGAAGAGTTCGCGTAGCAAGGCTCGCTAAGAAAAAAGGTGTAAAAAAATATGTTTTAGCTAGCACTTGTAGCGTCTACGGCTTTCAAGAAGGAATGATAACAGAAAAATCAGATTTGAACCCATTAACTACGTACGCAAAAGCTAGTCTATTGGCTGAAAAAGAAATATTACCCCTTTCTGATTCCTCTTTTTCATCCACAGTTCTAAGGCAAGCTACAGTTTATGGTTTTTCTCATCGAATGAGATTTGACTTAGCAATTAATGGTATGGTTTTAGGTTTTTATAAAAATAGTAAGATCCCTATAATGAGAAATGGAAAACAATGGCGTCCGTTCATAAATGTTAGAGATACATCGAATGCATTCATGAAAATTATAGAATCAGAGGATTACCTAGTTAACGGTCAAATCTTTAATGCTGGAAGCAACGAACAGAACATCCAAATCTTTGATTTGGCAAAACTTGTTGCTGAATCAATTGAGATGCCATTTAATTATGAATGGTATGGAGATCCAGATGAAAGAAGTTATCGAGTTGATTTCACAAAAATTAAAGATTCTCTTAATTTTAAACCATGTGTTTCTATCGAAAAAGGTGCAAGAGATATATTTAATGCATTAAAAGATGGAAAATTGAATCCCGATGATCCGAGAATGATAACCGTAAAATGGTATAAACATCTATTGGCCATGAAAGAGTTTCTAAGAGAAATCGAGCTTAATGGAGTAATATTGTGAAGATAACAATTATTGGTTCTACGGGTCAATTCGGCACCGATCTCATGGAAATTCTTAGTAAAGAACATGAAGTTACTGGTTTAGGTCATCAAGATATCGAAATAGCAGATTTCAATAGCTGCCAGATTCTAAAACAAGATCGACCTGACGTTATTATAAGTACAGCTGCATTTCACAAAACAGATCAATGCGAAAAGGAACCGTTAAGAACCTTTTCAGTGAACGCTCTGGGAGCAAGAAATATAACTATGATTTCAAAAGAACTTGATTCTACTGTTGTTTTTATTAGCACAGATTATGTTTTTGATGGATCTAAAAATGAACCCTACACTGAAGACGACACGCCATACCCATTAAATACTTATGGAATTTCAAAACTAGCTGCTGAATGCTTCATTAAACAAAATCCGAAATACTACATAATCCGGATAGCAAGTGTTTTCGGTGTAGCAGGAGCTAGTGGAAAGGGAGGTAACTTTGTTGAAACAATGATAACTAAAGCCAAAAATAATGAAATAATAAATGTGGTTGATGATATGTGGATGAGTCCTACCTACACTAAAGATGCTGCCTCAATTTTGAAAGGAATCTTGGAATACAAACTTCCCTTTGGGATATATCATGCAACCAATACGGGATGCTGTTCATGGTACGAATTTGCAAGAGAAATCTTTCGAATTTTGGGATTAAATCCCATCTTGAATCCAGTAAAAGCTGATCCTAATTATGGTCTCGCTAGACGACCTAGATTTTCTGCGTTAAGGAGCACAAAGCTTTCTGATTATAAACTAGAATCAAGAGAATGGAAAAAAGCGCTTTACGCTTACCTTATAGAAAAGGGATATATCTAAAAAATACAAGGATTTTTAATCAAATGAAAATTTCGATAATTCTTGGGACACGTCCTGAAATAATAAAAATGTCTCCAATTATTCGTGAATGTGAATCTCTGAATTTAGATTTTTTTATTCTTCATACAGGACAACATTATTCTTATAATATGGATAAAGTGTTTTTTGAACAATTAAAATTACCTTTTGCACAATATAATTTAGATGTCGGTCCAGGTAGTCATGCAGAGCAAACTGGAAGAATGCTTGTTGGTATTGAAAAAATATTACAAGAAGAACAACCTGACATAGTTTTAGTTGAAGGAGATACTAATACTGTTCTTTCTGGTGCTATAGCTTCTGTTAAACTTGGAATACCTGTTGGTCATGTAGAAGCAGGTCTTAGAAGTTATGACAGAAATATGCCTGAGGAAATAAATCGTATCCTAGCTGATCATTCTTCTGCTTTCCTATTTTCTCCAACTGAAAAATCTAAACAGATTTTACTCCGAGAAGGTATTGATGAAGAAAAAATATTTTTAACAGGTAATACTGTGGTTGAATAAAAATTTCTTTTTGGTTACTGTTCATCGCCAAGAGAATGTTGATAATAAAGGAAGATTTCGTAATATAATTGATGGTTTAGATAAATTAAAAGAGCTTGGATTTAAAATCATCTATCCTATTCATCCTAGGGCTAGGAAACAATTGGAACTGTTTGGATTACAACCCAAGGATGTTACACTCGTTGAACCTTTGGATTACTTATCTTTTTTGCAAATTGAAAATCATGCTAGATTAATTCTAACTGATTCAGGTGGAGTTCAAGAAGAAGCTTGTATATTAGGTGTTCCATGTGTTACTCTAAGGGATAATACTGAAAGACCTGAAACTTTAGATGTTGGAGCAAACATTTTGGCTGGTGTGAAACCAGATGAAATTTTTGAAAAATCAAATTTGATGCTGCAAAATCATAATTGTTGGAATAATCCATTTGGTGATGGAACTGCTGGGAAGCAAATTATTCAATTAATACTGAAGAAACTTGATTTTAAATAATAAACTTATTTTAAAAAAATGATTGTGTTTTATTTGATGGCAGTTCTATCAGCTACATATTAATAAGGCAGTAATACATTTTCCATTTTCTCTATATCATGGGGATTAAACTTTGACTAAAGCCCACACAAAAAATGGGAAAAAAGCAGGGCAAAATTCAATTACAGAAATTGATTTGACAAAGATAGAGGGGAATGGAGATTTTTCTTGTCCTAACTGTGGTGTCACTATTTCTCCTGAGGATGAATCCGAAGAAGTGTATGTTATAATCGATGAAAAAGTGAAAGATGAAGAATTGGAAGAATTAACAATCCAATGTAACGCTTGTTCTTGCAAAATTCGTCTAACTGGTTTTCCTGCTCTTGACATGAATCAATCATAATTACTTAGTTTTTAAGTTACAACTTCAAGTAGTTAATTTAATAACAAATTATCCAGTAATTATTTTTACATATATTGGTTCATCTGGGAAAATTTGATAACCATTCTAAACTTTTGAACTTATTGACCATAAGCAAAATTTATTAGACCTCGTGAAGAACCTTGAAACAAATTGAAACTAAATTATTTTAAATCAATATTTGTATACTAAAATGGTTTTAGTCGCCAAAATCTGAATGCTTCATACCAAAAAATTAACGAAACAATAGCTCCAAAAGAGATTATGAATAAGTTTTCTCTTGTAAAATTTTCAAGAAATAGAAATAAGTAAGTAATATAAAATGCAGAAGAAAAAACTGCATAGAAAAAATATCTTGGGAACATTAGTTGTCCAAGTTTAATAAAATGCCTAAGAACACCAATTTTTACTTCACTAACAAGACCGTAATTTCCTCCAACATCTTCTTTTTGAACCAAACCTATTTGTCGAAGTTGCTCAAGATGATGCTGTGCTACGCTTGGACTACTAAACCGTAGAGCTTTCTCTACTTCCCTGACACTCATTGAACGTCCATTCTTTAAAAGGATCCAATAAACTTTCCAAGCTTTTCCTCTTAATTTATAATCTAATTCAGATTCATCTTGCAAAAATTTACAACTCCAAAGAATCAATTATATTAGGAAGAATATTAACATCAATTACCATAACTATCAGTCATAAAAAAGGTTGTTTTCCTTTTAAGTCCACTTATTAGAACATTAAAAAAATATTTATCAATAAAAATAAATCAACCACATGTTTAATAACTTCAAATTTCGTATCCCAATTTTTCGGAATTTCTGCAACTGATTGATATTATAAGACGGACATAAGATTAAATTGTATCAAAAATAAATTCAACATAGATGAATCTCATTGAAGTTGCTAGTGAGTGTTGTTGACCGAAGCGAAGCTATAGAAAGCGTTGAGGGAGGAGCCCATATCATTGATGTTAAAAATCCAAAAGAAGGTTCTTTAGGTGCAAATTTCCCTAGAGTAATTAGAGCGATCAAGAATATTATTCCAGAAAAAATTGAATTAAGTGCAACTATTGGTGATATGCCTAATCTACCTGGAACAGCTGCTCTTGCCGCTCTTGGTGCTGCTGTTTCTGGAGTAAAATATGTGAAGATTGGGCTCTTTGGTGTTAGTAATATTGAAGATTCAACAACAATGCTGACTGAAGTTGTTCAAGCAGTAAAAGAATATGACAATAAATTAAAGATAATTGCATCTGGTTATGCGGATTATAAAACAATTGGATGTATAAATCCCCTAGAACTTCCTAATATTGCCTACAATACAAACGCTGATGGAGTCTTAATTGACGTTAAGATAAAGAATGGAACCTCTAATCTGTTTAATTTTTTTAATAAAAATCAACTTAGGGATTTTGTCGTTTCTGCCCACTCATATAATTTACTTGTTGCACTTGCAGGTTCTTTAAAAAAACAAGATATTCCGCTTGTACATAATTTAGGTGCAGATATTATAGGTTTTAGAGGAGCACTTTGTACTAATACTGATCGTTTAAATGGTAATCTTAAAAAAGAAAAAGTAATCGAGTTTGTAGAAAAAATTCATAATATTAATTCAAATTAGATGGTGATATGTGTGCATATTGCTTTTTTATTTTCCATAATCTGTTCAATTCTCTGAGGGTATTTTCCATTAACTATGTAACAGTCTAGATTTATCTTAAGAAGAATTCTAGGTAATGATTTGTCGACACTGGTTGTAATATTCCACTTATTTAATTCTTGGGCAGTCAACTCGTTTATCAATTGGGTTTTAATACTTTTTTTGGGATCCTGAGAAAAAATTCCATCCACGTCTTTGATTATTAGAAATTTTTCAGCTCTTAGTAAATAGGCAATATATGCTGCTATAGAATCTGAGGTTATGTCCCAAGAATTCTCCAATGGATTTTCACGAAACATTATATGAGATGGCAATAAAATTGGAGATTTTCCTTTATTAAAGTTAATATTCTCAAGAGAATATGAAACATAAGAATCTGATATCAAATCAGATAAAAATAATCCATATTGGTCCATTGCAAGTACTGCCATTTTGTGAGTAACTAAACATGAGAGATTATATTTTTTATCAAATTCTCTTATAATATCAGCAAAATCAGCTCCCCCGGGAACAATTAAAATTCTATGATTTTTGGCAAGAATCCCAAGTTCATTACATAATCGCTTTAAAATATAGGGATCTTTGGCTAGACTTCCCCCAATTTTTAAAACTGTTACCATTTTATATTTTGTCTCTCCAAGTTACTTGCCACCATTAATGCCACAGCGATTGATGTTGATCCAACTGCTTCAATATTTCCCAAATATTCTTT
>JARRMA010000010.1:0-10810 GCA_037386505.1 Candidatus Bathyarchaeota archaeon | reverse complement strand
ATTTTTTCAGCGGCTTTTTTGGCCAAGAAATTTCTTCCCAATCCCGTAATTACTAAATTTAACTTCTTTTGAGTTAAAGTCTTTATTCGTTTCCTGACTTGTTTCAAGCCTTCTGCGATCTGATCGATCTGTTTATCGTAAACGAATTTAGCCATGTTAATGATCTCTTGTTTGGTTAACATTTCGGTATCTGCGCAAACAACTCTAGCTAATCTTGCAATAGATTCTATCTTATTTTTTCCTCGATTGTCAGGTGTTTCAGTAATGTAATCCTCTTTGGTTATATTATCAAGAATTAGATGTATATCGCCAGATTGAGCAAACAATTCTGATGAAACCTTTGTAATTATTCCATTAATCGGGATCCAATTTACTATTGAAACAACATTTGTCCGTAACGACCCCGTATAAATGAGTTCTCCATTCTGAAGTTTTTCAAGATCTGTTTTCCCTTCAGCAGAAACCTTCCCATTTACGATTGGAATAATACTGGTTGTTGTACTTCCTACATCGATAATTATGCAATTTTTGAATAATTGTGAAACCATCCACCCTGTTGCAGCCCAATTTGCTGATGCTACGCTGTAAGGTTTTTTTAATGCATCTTTTACTGAAATGAGATTTGCTTCCACATCTACAATGAACTTGGGTAAGTTAGCAAAGACTTCAGTAATTTTTTTTCCAAATAGGAAAATATTCAATTAAAGCAGTATGTTCTATTAGTTTTGCGTTTTTGGTTTTTATTAAAGCAGCTTTTATATTTGCGCCTCCGATATCAAGACCTAAAATATTCACCACTTTAATTTTCACCATAAATGTTTAATAGTCGATTTTTTGTGCGGTAAAATGCTCGTTGTGCTCCTTTATCTGTACATGATGTTGCAGAAATTAGAGCAATTGATGGTTTTTTTAATTCAACTGGAAATGGAGGAGATATTATATTTTTTATATGATATGTTTGACCGAGAAATTGTGGTTGTGAAGGAACTTGCACTTTTGA
Source organism: Candidatus Bathyarchaeota archaeon (assembly GCA_037386505.1). GTDB lineage: Archaea > Thermoproteota > Bathyarchaeia > Bathyarchaeales > Bathyarchaeaceae > Bathyarchaeum. The sequence goes on along the minus strand of JARRMA010000010.1, from coordinate 9,810 downwards.
AAAAAATGAATACCCCCTTTTCTCTATATTCCTTGGTAGGGTTCTTTGAATTATCGCTTTTAAGATTGCTTCAGCTATATTGAAGTTCACTATTTTTCTTAATCCAATATATGATGTTGTGAGTCGAGGATTCACTTCCATAATTATTACTTCCTCATTTGCTAATATCATGTCAATCCCAACATAGCCCTTTAAACCATCAATTTCTTCGACCAATCGTTTAGCAACCATTAATGATTTCTTTTCTAACTTATGATCTAATGGAACTAACCCCCCAGAATATTCAGGTTCATGGTCGGGATCTGTTAGATTTACAAATTGCTTATTTAATGAAACAGATACAGCTTTCACTCCAGTAGAAATTACACTCACACTTACAGGTTCTCCCCAAATGAATTTCTGAGCGATAAACTGGCTACTATTCGGTTCTTTTGAAACTTTTGAAATTGCATCGGAAAGATTTGATTGTTGTTTTACAAAGCTTAAACCGCTACAACTAACCCCTATCAATGGTTTAATAACCACGGGGTAACCTAAATCTTTGATTTTCCTCTTAATGTTTTGAACTAACTTTTATTCCGTTAATTTGAGAATTCAGCGATCTTACATCTGAAGTTGACGTAGCTTCAACAAGTTTTTCAAGTAAATTATTTGACTCTGGTCCGATCAAATATACTGCGTCAACACTATTTGAAAGATTTTTTATTTTTGTAAAAAATTGTTTGACCGATGAAATAGCTATTATTTTGTCTGCTTTAACAGATGGATTAAATGCCATCAATCTTGAATCTATTAAGGTTGTAATAATATGTCCTAATGATTTGTAATCTTCGATTATGTTTCGTAACATTCCATAGGCTTCGCTTAGGATGCTGCTAGAAAGCTTTTGATTAGCATACCCTCCTCCAGAAATATACTCAATTATCAAAAGATTCAAACTTTATCATCAACTTTTCTTAATATATGGAATCATGATGAAAATTATTCCTGTAATCGACATTTTAAATGGTATTGCGGTTCATGGCATTCGGGGTGAAAGAAAAAGATACAATCCACTCAAAAGTATTCTATTCAATTATACAAATCCCATACAGATTGCTTCTGCCTTCGAAAACCAAGGTTTTAATTCATTATACATAGCTGACTTAGATGCTATTTTAAAAAAATCACCTAGTTTTGATTGTTACAAACAAATTTGCAGAGGCACCAATCTCGATTTGATGGTTGATGCAGGAATATCTGAACTTTCAAAAGCAAAGGAATTATTTGACACAGGGGTGTCCAAAATTGTAATAGGAACAGAGACTCTAAATAGTTTAGATTTTGTAAATCAAGCAATTGAAATTTTTGGAGAAGAAAGAGTTCTTGTAAGCCTAGACCAGAAAGGAGGAAAAATATTTACTATCTCAGAATCTCTTTCTAAGCTTGATATTCTTTGTGCTGCTAAGAGACTTGTGAACTACGGAGTTAAACAAATAATTATTTTAGATTTGGATCGAGTAGGAACTGAATATGGAATTAACCAAGAATTGTTAAAAAAACTTCTTGAAACTGTCAGCATTGATATACTTGTTGGTGGGGGAATAAGAAATCTACAAGAATTGAAAAATCTTGAAGATCTTGGAATACATGGAGTTTTAATTGCTACAATTTTACACAATGGAAAACTAACTATTGATGAACTTAGATCTGCTGGATTTTTATAAAATAACCAGAAAATATAACATAATATTTTTTGAAATAGTTTAAACTTCTCTATTAACAGGATCCTTAACTCTAAATAGTGTTAAAAGAAAACATGGAACAAACAAAATTGCTGAAAAAATAAAAGGAAGAGAAGGAAAGAGATGTTCATACGTAAAACCTCCAATGAGCTGGCCTAAACCGCTAAAAATATTAAAGAAAAAGTTTGTGCTACCAATTATCTTTCCTCGATTCTCTCTAACTACAAAATCTGCTATTAATGCAGGATAAGCAGTATTTGCCAAAATTAAAGCAACACCCAAAAAAAGTAAACTCACTGAAATTAATACTACATTTCCTATTACAAACCCAATTAAACCAGGGATGAAGAGAAACCACGCTACTGTTAATGGTCTTTTTCGTCCAAATCTATCAATTATTTTACCACAAGGTAAAGCCGAGAGCATATTCACTATTGCAAACCACGTCCACAGGGTTGCCCATTCGAAATCTGGAATATTTGCAACATCCGTTGCATATAAAATCAAGTTGTATGAACACATAAACCATGCAAAATGATAGATTACAAAACTAATAAACAGAAATAGCATTGGCTTCGAAGATTCTTTTAAAGCTTTAATGCTTTCTGCCAGAGATCTTGGAAGGCTTTTAATTATACCCATTAATGGTATTCCTTTCAACGCATTGCTCAAAGTTTCTTTGAATCTGATTCTTAAAATGGCAACTACAAAAAATGCAATAGAAACAATGAGATATCCAATTTGCATTCCTGAAATCAATCCAAACTGAACAACCAAAATACCCGCAATAATGGGTGAAGGAATTGAAATGTAATGAAGTAAATTAATTATTGAAAAACCCAATCCCCTCTTTTCTGGAGGGGTTGAATCTGCAACAAGTGCTTGATGTGCTGGTTGATAAATCATAAACAAGTTTTGTAATATTGTTACAATTAGCAAAAACTGCCAATTAGGAGCGACAGCAAAAAGGAAATAGGTTGACGAAATTGCAAATGTCATGATGACAATTAATCGTCTTCTTCCATGTCTATCTGCAAGATACCCTCCAGGTATTTGCACTAATGCAAGTGTTACATGTGATGCAAATCCCAAAAGTCCAACAATAGATGGAGTTCCTCCTAGCCCAATAATGTATTTGGGATAATATGTGTAAGGTATTGCAGCAGTAACGAGAATTATCGTTAACGAGATAGTATTGATTAAAATATTTTCTTTGATGAACGAGAATTCTTTTCTAAGTTTAACTAGAACTGTCAAATGAATTCACTCAAGACACACCATAAAGATAATAATAAAGCATTTGAACAAATGACAAATCAATTTGTATCACAATTAATTCTTTTTCCAGCTGAAACTTGTCTTTTTAACATCTTTTGTTGATGAGTTTTCGATGGTTATTCCAAATGTTTAGATTTAATTTGATGCTCTTGTTTTTTTGAGAAATATTAGAGTCAATCCTTTTTTAAATTTGATTAATTTTGCTAATTAGCCAATTACACATTCCGTTAAACAATTTTAAAAATTTATATTTTGACATTTATATGTAAATATTTATCATTTTTGCGATAATTTTTTCAAGATTAAAGATTTGATTATTTGGTAAAAAAATAAGAAATATAGTTAAGAATATTATCAGGATATATCTAAGATACTTAACAACGTTTTTAGGTTAAATCGTAGTAATTAGCTGTCTACTCACGTAAAGGTGTGGGATGATTTTTGTCACTCAAAAATAAAGTCCGCGATCCTTCACGTGCACATTACGTATGTTAGAGGCAAAATCTATGCGAAGATCAAAAATGGAGATGTATATCGATATTCTTAAGGTAATGGCTCAGAATGGTCCATTAAAACTGACCCATATTATGTACAAAGCTAATGTAAACTGTAGTGTTCTCAAACAAAATTTAGATTTTCTCCTAAATCAGAATCTAATTGAAGAGCAAATTAAACAAAAGAAAAGAAACAAAATAAAAATTCGTTATGCTATCACTGAAAAAGGAAAAACTGTAATCAAATACTTTAATGAAGTCAATATTGCTCTACAACTAACAGATTCAAGTAAAATTCCAGCAATCTTATATTGAATTTAAGATATTTCGAATTAAAGATACATTAATAGAAGAAGGAGATTTTTTTATCTTTGTTTTTTGCTTAAAGGTATCTGTTTTAAAACAAATGCACGTTGAAATTAAATTGCTATAAAGTAATATCTAAGTTTGTAATTTGTCTGGTTTCGATTGATTAGCTATATTGTTATCTTTTTCTAGAAATTCCTTCTCTTCAAGAATATTAGCTAAAATTTTGAAAAGGGAAAGTCCAATTCCTCTTTCTGTTCCGAAACCTGCCGCTGTACCTAATAAACATATACCCTTCCAGCCTCGTCTTTTTGCTAGTCCCAACAATAAACCTGTTGTTCCAATAATCCTTCCTTCGCTGTAAATTTTTATTCCTTTTTCTACATATTTTTTAGCTAATTCATCTGATGTAGCAGCGATGTAAATTTCATTTGCGGGTTTAGATGTTGATATTCCCCCCATTGTGATTATAAATTTGCTTCCATACTTTTCTCCGAAGTCCAAAATTTCATCACATATATCATAGTGCGCTAAACTATCTTCCATAGATGGTTGTGAAATTCCAGTTAAGATAATATACTGATTATTCTTCGTTTTAGCTGAATAAAATTGGTAACGGGGAGGATGGCAGGTCCCATCTTTTTTTACAATTACATAGTCGGGAAAATAAGGTGCATATAATTCAGCAAAAACTTTAGCTCCTGTTAAATCTATTAGATTTCTTGCTGCAATCAAACCTACATTCCCTAAACCTGTAAGTCCTTCAATAAAGATTGGATTCTCTAATTGGGGGTCAAATAACTTATGGAAATAAGGCTTGTTCATATATCCACCATTAGTTTTGTTTATTGCAAAGATCTTAGTTCATTCCTAACATTTCACTCTATTGAAGGTTTTTGATTTTTATAATCAGTATTCTGTTCAAATGTGAATGCAACTTGTAACAACAAATCTTCCCTTAGCAATGGTGCCATAATTTGTAATCCAATTGGAAGATTATTGCTAAATCCACACGGAATTGATATCGCTGGAATACCTGCTAAATTCGCAGACACTGTGTCTACATCACTCATATAAAGAGCCAGAGGGTCTTCTATTTTTTCTCCAATTTTAAATGGAGGGAATGGCATAGTTGGACCAATTATAACATCGAATTTGTGAAATACTTTTTCAAAATCTTTTCTTATTAGTGTTCGAACTTTAAGAGCTTTTAAATAATATTTATCATAATAACCGGCAGACAGAGCATATGTGCCAAGGATTATTCGCCGTCTGACCTCATCACCAAATCCTTTTCTCCTATCTTTGGCGTACACTGTTGCCCAATCTGAAACATCTTCATCTCGATAACCATATCTTAGTCCATCAAATCTTGCTAGATTTGAACTTGCTTCGGACATTGCAATAATGTAATATGTAGCAAGAGATTGTTCAAGAGTTGGAAGTGTAATAATTTCATATTTTGCCCCCAATTGTTCAAGTTTATAAATCGCCTTCCAAACCTGTTTTTCCACAGATTTTTCTGTTCCTTCTCCAAAGAATTCTTCTGGAACACCAATTTTAAAGTTATCAATATTGTTTTTTAAAAATTTAGTGTAATCTTTTTTTCCTTGTTTAACTGATGAACTGTCTTTGGAATCATGACCAGCAATGATTGATAGAAAAAATGCACAATCATAAACATTTTTACTCATTGGTCCAATTTGTTCTAGGCTATTGGCATATGCTATTAATCCGTAGCGACTTACTAAACCATAAGTTGGTTTTAAACCAACAACTGAACAATAACTTGCTGGACAACGAATTGATCCCCCGGTGTCGGTTCCTAATGAAAGAATTGTCTCATCGGTGGCGATACATGCTGCACTTCCACCTGAAGAACCACCTGGAACTGCTGATAACTCCCATGGATTGCGAGTGGGGCCAAAATAACTGGTTTCTGTTGAGGATCCCATAGCGAATTCATCCATATTTGTTTTACCAATTATTATTCCGTCTTCTTGGATGATGCGTTCAATTACTTCTGCATTATATGGGGGAATAAAATTTTCAAGCATTCGCGAAGAACATGTAGTCAATATCCCTTTCGTACAAATAGCATCTTTAACAGCTATCGCTATTCCAGCCAATTTTCCAACTTTTTTCCCTTCAGTGATTTTTTTGTCAATATTCTTTGCTTTCTTGAGAGCTTCTTCCTCAACAAGAGTAACGTAAGCGTTGATTTTATTCTCAAGATTATGGATTCTTTCAAAAACTGATCTAACAGATTCTTCTGCTGTTATTTCTTTATTTTTTATTTTCTGTCTTGTCTCTTGTGCAGTAAGTTCATGTAATTTTAGCATGCTTTAAGCTTCCTAAACAATTCTGGGGGCTTTAAAGAATTTTTTCTCTTTTTTTGGTGCGTTCTGTAAAGCCTCTTCGACAGTTAATGAACTATTGGGAGTATCTTTCCTAGATACATTATTAATTTCTAAAACATGATATGTTGGACTAACTCCCTTTGTGTCTATTGAATCAATTTTTCTGAAGTATTCGAGAATATCGTTAAATTGATCTGTAAAAAGAATTTTTTCTTTTTCAGAAATTTGTATATGAGCTAATAGAGCTACATGCTCTACGTCTTCCTTTGATAAATGCTGCCTTTTGATGTTAAGTCCTCCAATGATTATTTTTTAGTTGAAAATTATATACTATCCATCCCTTCTAAACAATTTTTAATTGAACGTACTTTAATCTTATTACATTATTGTTTGATTTTGAATTCATCCATTTTTTTGGGATTAATACTTTTCTAATAATTCTTTCAGTAGATAGTTTTGGAGTGCAATAATCGTAGGAGGATGAGTAATCTTCCCCGCAAGTAACATTTTCTTTACTTTTTCAATGGGTAAAAGCTTAACTTTTATCTGCTCTGTTTCCTCAAGTTTCTGTTTGACTTTTGTTAACGAACTTGCAAAGAAAAGATGTGCACGTTGTGTGCTTCTCGATAATGGATAAAAATATCCTATTTTCATTATTTTGTCTGCTTTATAGCCTGATTCTTCTTCTAATTCACGAAATGCAGCTTCTTCAGGAGACTCGTGGTCTTCAACATGCCCACTAGGAATCTCAAGACTTGCATTATTTTGAGGATATCTTAGAATTTCAATCATCACAATTTTATCATCAATAGTTGAGATAATAGATACAAAATCTGGTAATTCAATCCTAGTGTAATCTATCTTTAGTTTATTTGGTAATATTACTTCATCGTTAAATACTGCTACAAACTTTGATTCGTAGAGAAGTTGTGTTCCAATTTTTTTCCATTTTTTCAAAATGGTTACCCTTCACTTGTTGCAGCATTTCTAGTTTAAGAAGAGATATTAAAAGGTAATTCAATGTCAATAGAATATTAGATACGCAATATAATTGTGAAGCTGAGTTTGATATGATCGAGTCTTCAATTCCAAGTTATCAAAAACTTCTAGAAAGAACAAAGAATCTAATTTCTCTTCATTCCGCAGCTGCTATACTACGTTGGGATATGGAAACAAAGATGCCTCCTAAAGGAATCAAAATACGGAGTTTACAATTAGCTATGCTTAGAAGAATCACCCACAAGATGAGCACTGACCCAGAGATTCAACATTTAATTGAAAAGACGAAAAACCACCCGGATTATGATCATCTAGATCTCATTCATAAACGAAATTTGTATCTTATCCAAAAAAATTATGATGAACAAACACAACTTCCTGAAGATTTAGTGGTAGAAATCTCAAAACAAGAAGCTTTAACGATTGATATATGGAAAAAAGCAAAAGCAAGTAAGAATTACCCAAAATTTAAACCAGAACTTGAAAAACTTATTGAATTGAAGAAGAAAGCTGCTAGAATTTTAATGGCAGTAAAAGAAACCGCTACGCCATATGATGCATGCCTAGATATTTTTGAACCAAAAATGACAACAGAAAGAATCAATAAAATATTCGTCGAACTCCAAAAAGGATTAGTTTCCCTTATTAAAAAATGTGAATCAACGCCAATAAACTCAGAAACAAAAATCCTTGAACGCTTAGTACCTATCGATATTCAGAAAAAAATTGGTGAATCACTTGCAGAATTTATTGGTTACGATATAAAAACAAAGAATTCTGGAGGTAGAATTGATGAAACAGAACACCCATTTACAACTGGATATTATGATGATGTACGTATAACAACCCATTTCTATCCGAATAAGTTTGCTTCCTCAGTATTTTCTATCTTACATGAAGGGGGTCACGCTATTTATGAACAGAATTTAAAGTCAAACTGGATTTTCCAACCAGTTGGAAATCCCTGTTCGATGGGATTCCATGAATCCCAATCCCGTTTTGTAGAGAACATAATTGGTCGGTCAAAAGAATTTTGGAGTTATTTCTTTCCAAAATTTAAGAAATTTACTGGTGATACTTTTTCTAAAATATCTTTAGATGAATTTGTTTATGCTATCAATTATGTCAAACCATCAAAGATTAGGATCGAGGCAGACGAAGTCACATATGGTCTTCATATTATTATTAGATTCAATATTGAACGTGATCTTTTCTTAGAAAAAATTTCAGTCGATGAACTTCCGCAGATTTGGAACGAATATTATATGAAATATTTAGGAGTTCAAATTAAAAATGATTCTGAAGGAGTCATGCAAGATACTCACTGGGCAAGTGGATCATATGGATATTTTCCAAGTTACGCATTGGGAAACATATATAGTGGACAACTTTTAACGCATATGGAAACCGAAATTCAAGACTGGAAAACCCAAATTATGAATGGGAATTTTAAAAATATTAAACAATGGTTAATCAAAAATGTTCATAGTTATGGAAATCTGTATGATCCGCCTGAATTAATTGAATTAATCACTGGAAAAGAACTCTATGTAGAACCTTACCTAAATTATCTAATAAAAAATACTCAACGATCTATAGTTTTTAATAAAATTATTCCAAAACAGATTTTTCTTCAAATCTAATTTTGGATCTAAAAGATACTGAATCCTATTTGTTTTAGAATTTTTTCTATTTTTCACAATAAGGTTTAAAAGAGGATATTTGGATAAAAGCTGTAAACTTGTTGGAGGATCAGGAAATGGTTGAATTTCCAGAGGAAGTTGTGAAGAAAGCGTTTGGCGCTTCAGATGGTAGATGTGAATGCCTACTCGTTGAACACGGACATAAATATAATTCTATGTGCATGAGAGTCCTTGATTGGGATAAAAGAGGGCAATCTTTCATAGCACCAGATGGTGAAAAAGGTTGGGAAGCACATTGGATTGTAAGTCCAGAAGAAGGTGGAAAACCTACACAAGAAAACTGCGAAATATTATGTTGGGATTGCTACATCAAGAAGACCAAAAAATAAAATACAATATTTTCTCTATTTTTTACTAAATAATTAATTGTTCAATAATCAATAGGCTCTATTTTATTTTACCTCTACCCAATGGAATGAATCGTTGTATTTCATCCAATGGAATCGCTGTAACTTTTCTGCATAGAGCTTCTGGCACTTTTTTTGATAATTGATGCCTTATTTGTTTTGCTATTTTTCCACTTTTTTGATTTCCCTGAACAACCTCAATAAAAAACTCTGTCTGATTTGCAATTGCTGTTGGTGGTCCACCAATAATCAAGACTTGTTCATCTTTAGTCTTAACTCCAATTGCTACTTTCAAAGGAACTCCCCGAACAAAGTTTTTTGTTCCTCTAATCATGAAAGACCCCTTTTGTAGAGATTGTCCTGACGGAGGAGTTTTGGTTACTTGATTAGGATATATCCAGTACACATTTATTGCACTAACTGATTCTTTCCAAGCTCGTGAATAAGATGCAGCCAACTGAGCTGCTTCGTTAATTGTTTGTTCTGGTGGGCTTTTTCCTTCTGTTTTAACGATGACAAATGGTGCTCCTACAATTTCAGCATGGAAAACAATGTCTTTAGTATCCATCCTTTTCTTTATGAGTAATTCATTTGTTGTA
>JARRMA010000009.1:0-9276 GCA_037386505.1 Candidatus Bathyarchaeota archaeon | reverse complement strand
TCCTTATCGGCCAAAAATTCACTAACGGAGCCAGAAGAGAAATGAAGCAAGCTAACATTGAACTGTTGTCAGAGAATTTCTGGCCTAATTTTAAGTTGGAACGACTTTACTCTACAATAGAAACTTACGTGGAGAAATTGTGTAAGATAAAATGTGGTAAAATTCCTACGAAGGATTCTGATTGCAGGGGATTTGCTGAAGGTAATTACTCTTGTGCTATTCGATTAGTTAGTGACAATGCTGACTTTCATTATGAGAAAGAGTGGACAACCTTCTTAGAAAGAGACTTGGTGAAACTTTTAGCAATTGAGAGAGAATTGAATGATTAAATGCGTTCTATTAATCTTGTTTTTTAAGGGCATATTGCGCGAAGTCTTCCCAAGCCCTAAAAAATGCTGCATCAAAAGTGTTTTTACTATCCATAGTCTCAGATAAGCCAGTGAACATCTCTTTGACTTCTTTGAGTTTCTTGTAGCCCAAATCCTCAAGTTTAACAATATACGGCTGAGGGGGCGAATTTGACATTTTCAGTGCTGCAATCATTCCACTCAACGCGTGAACATAACCACTAATCCAGTCATCGTCTCCAAGCTTTTTCACGGTCAGGTCCAAAAATTTTTCAGCCTTTGCCCAACGCCTCCTCTTGAGTAATGGAAAGAATTCCTGAACCGTCTTCAAGGAGAGACGCCCATAGGTTCCATGGACAGCATGAGTTCTGGATAAGTGCACCGATAATCCTCTTCGAGTTCTGAACTTTTTATCGCAGAGTAAGCAACGAAACATATCAAACACAAAATGTTAGGTTTGCGCGAGTTACGTCTGTATATAGTATATTACTCAGAAAGACTTAAAAAATGTCGGGAGAATCAGCAATTACTATGGAGTCAAACTGCGTCGGCTTAATCCTATTAATTTTGGTTTAACCCTCAAGGCAAAGCATCTTTGGTGTTGGACTCCATTGTTGTTAAGGAATGTTAAGATGATTGAGCAAAGAAGCATTTTAATTGAAAAATGTCCTGAATGTGGAGAGTCTGTGATTGTAAAAGACTCGAATAGCGCTGAATTAGTGTGCACAAACTGTGGTTTTGTCTTAACTACTCATATGACCGACTTAGGACCTGAATGGCGAGCCTTCACACCTGCAGAACGAGAAATAAAAGTTAGGGTAGGCTCTCCCCAAACCTTTATGCTTCATGACAAAGGGCTTTCTACAAAGATAGATTGGCGGGACATAGGTGGTTTTGCCCCAGAGAAAAGGGCACAGTTGCATCGAATTCGAAGGTGGCAGCAACGAATCCGAGTGTCTAGTTCTACAGAAAAAAATCTTGCAAGGGCTTTGTCAGAGATTTCCAGAATATCTGACATGCTCAATTTGCCTAAGAACATTGTAGAGACCTCTGCGATTACTTATAGAAAAGCAGTTAATGAAGGTTTGATACGTGGACGCTCAATCAAATCAGTCGCTATTGCGGCTACTTATTTGGCTTGTAGGCAAAATAAGCTTGTAAGAACTATTTCAGAGCTGTCAGAAGCTTCAGGTGTTAATAAAAAAGAGATTGCTTCAAATTATCGATTCTTAGTAAGAAAATTGAAGTTTTTTGTACCGCCTGTGAGACCAAATCAGCACATAACCAAGATTTCCAACAAAATCGGGTTAGATGGATTAACCGAGGGAGTCGCCCATAAAATACTCAGGGCTGCAAAAAAGCAGAGACTGACTTCCGGAAGAGGGGCTAAGAGCATCGCAACAGCTGCAGTTTACATAGCATCAAAAGTTACAGGGGGAAACATAACCCAGAGAGAGTTTGCTGAAGCTGCCGATTTAACAGAGGTTACGATAAGAAATAGGTATCGAGAAATGATGAGACGCCTTTCTATCGTTATTAGTCTTTGAGAAGAAATGGAGATTGTGTAAACCACTGATGTGAGAGGTGATATGAATGAAAAAAGGAACAGTTACAGAGTGGAGATGCGAAAGGGGTTACGGATTTATTGAAACTAAAAAAGGAAATAATCGAATTTTTGTGCATCATAGTGATTTAGTAGGTGCAGCGTATCTTCAAGAAGGAGAAAAAGTTCAATTTGAACTTGAAGAAACAAAACAGGGACCCAAAGCTACAAAAGTGAAACCAATATTCTTGTCAGCTTTTTAGCACTTCTTAAATTACATTTATGACCCAAAGTTAGCATGTGAAAGTTGAACAAACTCTTTTCTCCAATACACCATTAATTAACGCCTATCAATTGGCACAAATTTTGTACCATAGGCACCTATGTATCGTGAGGTTGGACGAAGCAAAACTGAATCTGAGTACTGCTCCAATATGTGGCTCACCCATCCAGTTATTCTACTTGAAGCAAAAAATAAAGTGAAATATTCTTTCGGAATATCCATCGCACTAAGAACAATAGCAGCATAAAAATCTACATTTGGAAAAATCTTCTTTTCATTATGAACCACATTTTGAATCTTTCTGGCTTTGTAATATAATTTCGTCCGGTTAATTTGCTGACACAAAATTTTGCTTATTTTTCTAAGATGTCTTGATCGAGGATCGTTTACTGTGTATATTCGATGACCAAAACCCATAATCTTCTTTCCGTCAAAAAGTAGCCCTTGAATATAGTCCTCTACATCTTTGACATTATCCACATCTGATAACATGTGCATAACCCTCTCACTGGCTCCTCCATGTAATTTCCCCCTAAGGGTTCCAACCGCAGAAGTCACTGAGGAATAAACATCTGAAAGCGTGCTTGCAGTAACCCGCGCAGCAAAAGTAGACGCATTTAACCCATGATCAGCATGTAGTATCATATATCTATCAATTGCTTCTTTTTCTATTTCATCCGCAGGTTTTCCTCTAAACATATAAAGGAAGTTTTCAGACAAGCTATACTCACTTTTGGGCTGTACAAACTCTTCATTATTTCTAATTCGATAAATTGCTGAAACTAAAGTCGGAACCTTAGCCACTAAACTAATCGCTCTATCAATATTAACTGCTTCAGAAAACTTGTTCGGATGCTCATCATATTCACCTAATTTAGAAACAGAAGTACGCAATATTTGCATTGGATGAGTATTGATTGGTGATTCTTTAATGCTCTTAATAACTTGCTTTGGTAATTTCATTTCTGAAAACAGTTTTTGCCGAATAGCTTCTAGTTCAATTTTGTCGGGAAGCTTTCTGAATAACAATAGGTGAATTACTTCTTCATAATTCACTCGACCTATGAGTCGATCAAGATCATAACCAACATAATATAGAGCTCCTAGCGGATCCACAAAACTTAGGTGTGTTTGACAAGCTGCAACATCTCTTAGCCCACGAACATATTCTTTTTCATACGACATTCAAATTCAACTCTTTTTAGATAACCACACATACTGAAAACATATTACAAATAACTAAAGGGCAAATTGCTGAATCCATCAAACGTGCTTCTATTAATTCCCTTTAATTGTCAGTCTATGCGAACCAATAGAAGTATTTGTATGGGTAATATTAAGGTTGTTAAATTTTTCTTTTGGGTTTGGGGTTAAATGTTAAATCTTCTTTATTCATAAAAAATTGATTTTTTATATAGACAAGATTTTGCTCATAAATTATATACATAAATAAGCGGTAGATATCGAATCGTAGTGTAACTAAATGGCAAAGATTAGTTTTAGCTTGGTTCCATGGATAATAACGATTGCACTAACAATTAGTGGAGCATATTTTATAATCCAATCATTATTCTCAGAATCTGTGCAAATTTGGTCAACAAGGCAAATATTGGATTCTCGCCAAATTATTACAGGAGTTGCCCTAATTTTGTGGGCAATTATAACCTTCTCTTTATGGTGCATTACCGAATAATCCTAAAAATCTATGGCATGTACCAAAAATAAATAAAAAAACAGGCGAACGAATTTTACATAACCCGCTAGGGAGCTGGCAATATATTATACTCTGGTCATTCCTGTTTGGGTTAAAAATTTAATGTTCCCTCTCTTAGAAAGGGCTGTTAATTTCATTATTTTTTGGAATAGGAATCAAAAAAACCCATTGAAGACCAAAAATTAACTAAAAGACCAAATCCGACTACCATAAATCCAACAACCAAGATGGTAGATTCTAAGGTTAAAGATATGTAATCATTTGTCAACATACTGGCTCCAGTTACTAAACTAAAAAGCCCAAAAGCTCCCATTAACAATGCAACTTGAGTGGATTGATTTAGTTTAAAAAAAGTTACACCCAAAAATGCTGTCACTAGACTTGCAATGCCAAATCCGTATAATAATATTGATACAGAAAATGAAGGCGCTAAAGCAAATAAAAGACCAGCCTGAATTATACTTAAAACAGAATTTATTATTGAATGTTTAGAAATTGATTCGGAATTTTTACTTTTTCTTTTTTGTGTTTCTTCTAATTCAGTTTTTACCAAATGTTTTTTCTCTATCCTTGAATTAGAATCACTAAATAAAATTCCGTCTCTTGTTGTCCAACTAGATTTAGCTAAATCTAAAACGATAACATAACACAAAACTAAAAATAAATCAACTTTATTTTTAAAAACATCAATTTGATAAGAATCATTGTCCAATAAAGAATCTTTATAACATTTAGCAATAACTTGACCATCTAGAGATTTTATTTCATAGTCTTTTTTCTTTCGATTGCCATCAATCAATGCTAAAGTTGTTTCATCAAGTTTTTCTAGTGCCCAATCAGAACCAACAACTTTAGGTTCTCTCTAATTACTCCTACAAGCTTCTTTTTTTCGTCGTAAATCTCAAATTTTCTAATTAACCTCATTGAAAACAATTTAGGGGGGGATCTCGTTTATCTCACCAAATAAGGTCCCGTCAGAACTTTCAAGATAAATATCAGTAGTTAGCGCTTGTTTTGTAATTTTAATCGGACCACGAGGAGATCTCCAGGTATGCTCATGCCTACAATAAGCTAAAAGATTCATATCTAAATCAAAAATTCCAATAGTATCCTTATGCTCCTTTAACTTAGATTTAAAAATAAAACTCTGATGTTTCCTAAAAACCTCCAACTTTGACCCCCAATTTAAATCTACTTAAATTAGATTCACAATTATTTTTCAGAATAAATTATTTGGGGTTAAAATTTATTCTAAAACAACTTATAGATTTTGAATTTGAGCATACAGAGTTTACGTTCAAATTTTCTATAATTAAATTCTGGAAGAAAAGTTGTGACTGTATATTATCTATCACATTTGTTTAAATTATTAACGTTATAACAATGTTATACTTAGGAATGAATAAAGAATATGAAATCAAAAATACTAAAAATATCGATAATAATTATCTCAACAACTCTTCTATTGGCAGGAATGGCTTTTCCGATTATTCCAGCGCTTTCAGCTCCAAATGGACCTAAAATGTTAGATCCTACATCAATTCCAAAATATGTCAACCAAATTACAGGTGCACCACCCGTTTATGTCCCAACTATATACAACGAAGGTACTGAAAACGAATATCAAGAATACACCGTTGAAATGACTAAGAGCAACCAGCAGGTTTTACCTCCAGGATATCCTAAAACAACTGTTTGGGGATACGGAGGCATGACAAACCTAGGATATATTGTAAATTCACCTGGACCAAGTTTTGAAGCCACAAGAGACATACCAATCAAAGTTACTTGGGTAAATAACATTCACAGCCAACACCTTTACACTGTAGATCCAACAGTTCATTGGGCAAACCCAAACGGAATGACAACACCAACAGCTCCTTTCAAATCATATCAAGCAGGCTATGCAATGGCTCAAACAAATGTTCCACTAGTCACTCATGTTCATGGAGCAGTAGTGTATTCAGGCTCTGATGGAGGACCTGAACAATGGTTTACAGCAAATGGAATTCAAGGACCCGATTATTACACCTACGAACCTACAACCCCAAATGCAGCAGTATATTACTACAACAACACTCAAAACCCAACTACATTATGGTATCACGATCATGCATTAGGGATAACCCGACTAAATGTAATGTCTGGACTTGCTGGCTTCTACCTATTAAGGGATCCAGATAATATTTTTGAAACTAACATACTACCAAGAAGCGAATATGAAGTACCCATTGTTATTCAAGATCGCGCTTTTCTACAAAACGGTAACATGTACTTCCCACTAGATGCAGTCAATCCAGATGATCATCCATACTGGGGACCAGAATTCTTCGGTGATACAATAATGGTAAATGGACTAGTTTGGCCAAACATGAACGTAGATCAAGGATGGTATCGACTACGTTTCCTGGAAGGTTCAAACGCACGATTTTACACATTAAGTTTTGTTACGGACTACGGAACTGAGGATGAAGAATCACATGAATTTACTCAGATTGGAACTGACGGAGGATATCTCCCAGAAGCAGTTACACTCGATGAGTTTACATTTGCACCAGGTCAAAGAGTTGATATATTAATCAACTTCGCAGGATTTGAAGCTGGAACAACTATTATTCTTAAAAACACAGCAGGTTCACCATATCCGTCAACGGATCCCGAAGGTCTACCTGACCCTGATACGGTGGGTCAAATAATGCAATTCACAGTTAACGATAATCCAGGATATACTCTTCCTAGACCTCTACCTTCACCACTAAACATAATACCAGATCTAGGTACACCAACAGTTTCTAGAATGCTTCCATACTTCGAAGAATTCAGTGATATCGAAGAACCTTTGGGAGTTTTCTTAACTGGACAAAAATGGGCAGCTCCAATTACTGAGGAACCAGAATTAGATACAACAGAATTTTGGTACTTGATAAATCCGACAGGAGACGCTCATCCTATACATTTACATCTAGTGCAGTTCCAAGTTGAAGCCCGTGCACCAATCGATGCTGAAGGTTATACAAATGCTTGGCTTGATGCGAATCCTTTGGCAAAAGGGGATACTGATAATTTTGTCCCTCTGCCAATTGGTACAGCACCAAATAACATAGATGTGACTCCATATGTAACCCCAGGTGTCCCTCGAACACTTCCAGAACCTGAAGAGCAAGGTTGGCTTGATACAGTAATTACACCCCCAGAATATGTAACAGTAGTAAAAGTGCGATTCGCACAACAAGACGGTTCAGCGTTTCCATTTGATGCAACTGATGGACCTGGATATGTTTGGCATTGCCACATATTAGATCACGAAGACAACGAAATGATGCGCCCCTACCACGTATTACCATAAAATACAAAACTGGATAAAATCCAGTTCCCCATTTTTTATTAATATCTAGAACTTTCTGATCATTGATAGTTTAACAAAGTTGTTTAATTATTTTCCAATTTTAGGTTTTATGTTTCATGTAGGCTCTTCTACAAATCTTTGTGTTTGGTTGTTAAAATTAACTTCTTTTAAGTTTCCATTCTTTTCTAAGCTTCGCTCCTAACTTACCATCTTCAAGTACTAACGGTCCTCTATAGTTGCATTCTTTACATTCCCAAAGAGACCATAATTGAGGTAGACCAGAAGCCCAAAATATGTTTGTTGAACCACATGTTGGACAATACTTAATCTTGTCAGTGATTCTTTTGATTTTATTGTTTTGATCTGCTTTTTTCTTCGAATTTAACTTCTCTTTAAGAAGAATACTTAACTCATTAAATTTGAATTCTTTAGCTTTTTTTCCACATACGGGACATTTTTGATCAGGAAGTAGTTCATTATCATATTCGCATTTGGGATTAGGGCAAGTCCAAATAAGCATTTTAACACATCTTATTGCATTTAACCAAAAAAGAATGAGACCTTATTTCTTTTTCCACATATCAAGTAATTTTTGTTTGAATGCGGTAATGCTCGTTTGGAGGTTAAAATTTAACTTTCTTTAAAAAAATGAGTTTTCTATTTATATCTGCATTTTTATGAATAGAAGTAGATTAAGTTAAATCATTACTCTGATAACATATAGAAAAATTTCAATAAGGCACTAACGAAGAGACGTAGATTTCGTAATGGTCAATATCTAAGCTTGAAGGTGAACAGTAAAAAATTACCTGTTTGCTCTGTCCTGCTTCTAAAAGGAACGAGACTCCTCCAACCCCTGTTCTAGAACTGGTCCAAGCATCATTTATGGATGAGAATTCAATCAAACTGCCATTCTGACTAAAAAACCGTACAGCTAAATTTATTGATGAAACATATTTACCTGTTCGATTGCCAACAGCCTCAAAGTCTACAGATGAATAATCACTGTTTATTGTAGCTCCAATTATCAAGACAGGATTTTGGGCATAAGTTCCTATCTGATACTCATAATTTCCAGCTGAAAGTCCCCCAGCATCAAAAGTCCAACCCCATCTAGACAGTAAAATAGATCTGTTTTCAGTTAAATTAAGCATTCCTCGAGACCAATTACTAACAAACTTGAGTTTAAACAAGTCAGTTGCGAACTCCATTGTGTGAAAATAGTGATAACCTGCAGCTGTAGAAATCAAGAAGATTTTCGTTGTTTTCTCTTCGCCGTTTTGATTTGGAAAAGTTTCTAGATACTTTGTTGCATTTGGCAAGTTTAGGTTTGTTCTTGATTCAGCAAGATATAACGCTGTATCTAACCAAGTTATTATCGTGTCACGATCAACTGTTGCTTGGTTGAGTTGACTAATTTCATATTGCAAAGACTCCATATCATTCTCTAAGGATAATATATTACAGTACTGAATTGTTGTGAATAATATGCTAATTATCAAAGCTAGAGATAGAACTCCCAAAAGGATAGATGATTTTTTCATCTATTTCACCTACAATATTTTGATGTTTGATTAGGATTTAGCTCTCCCTGAAGAACACTACGTTCCGCATAAAGAACAGGAAAAAGGTTCGAATAATTTTTAAATATAAATTCAAAGAAGAAAAAAACACATTAAAATCCAGATTATTCACCTATCAAAAAGTACCTATACCTCTCAGTTTCATTTTTAGATCAAGTGTTCCACTCTGATTAGGAATTTTATCACTTGGGTTTGAAATTAAATTTTAACCTAAACCTCAGTATTCTAATCTATCAATGGTATAGAAAATCCTATTAGAACGGTGGTTCAGATAATTTTCGTGTATTCTTTGTTTAATTGGTAAAGGGGGTTATAAAAATAAAAAGGGAAATTAGTCGTAAAGACATGTTGATTAATGTGGGATTGTGGGTCATAGGCAATAAGAAAAATTATTATCATTCCAATAACCCACAATCCCACATTAATCAACATGTCTTTACGACTAATTTCCCTTTTTATT
>JARRMA010000008.1:0-10370 GCA_037386505.1 Candidatus Bathyarchaeota archaeon | reverse complement strand
GTTCTGGCAGAGTGGATAAAGATTTTGTGTTAGAGGCATTTAGGAAAGGTGCGGGAATGGTCCTTGTTGGTGCATGTCATTTACCGTATGATTGTCATTATATCTCAGGCAATTATAAAATGAAAGATAGAATGGATGTCTTAGCAAAAATCTTGGGAAAGGTTGGTTTGAGTAAAGAACGTTTTAGGGTAGAATACGTGTCAGCGGCAGAAGGAGTAAAGTTTGCAGCCATTATGAAAGAAATGACTGAGCAGCTAAAAGAACTTGGAAAGGATAGAATTAAAGCAGAAAATAAAAAAATTAAACCAGTAATAGATAAGATTTTGTCAAAAAAGAAAAAGTAACTATTTTTATTCGTTGTATAATATACTTTATTTTTTGAAATTATTTTAAACTTGAACTATCAAATAATGCAATAAACTATCATTATTTCGTTTTCTTTATATTGAAAAAATTAAGTTATGCTTACATTTTGTATTTGAAAGTATCGTTTTGCAAGAAAACGTATTCTTTCAGCATTCCTACCATTTTTGCCTATTGCGACACCTTTGTCCTTAGGATTAACAGAGATGACTGCAATTGTTTTACCATCCATTCGTTCAGTTATTCTTACTTCATCCACCTTAGCAGGTTTCAAGGCATTTTTAATAAATTGAGCGGGATTTTCAGAATGTTCAATTACTTCATGCTTTTTACCTGTCATCTTCTCTAAAGTGTGAATGTTTTTTCCTTTCTTGCCTATAGCCATCCCAATATTTCCTTCTTTCACAACAAAAATCGCATCTCTTTGCTTGTAAATTTTATCCCAGTTGACAAATTATGCCTCCACAATTTTAAGTATGTTTGAATCTCCAGGTTCTTTGATGCTTAAAGCTGAAACCTCAAATGGTTTTCCACAAACTGCACCTAAATCCAGGCTGGTACCGTTATAAATACTCACCGGAATATCAGAAAGCTTACAATAATATTCAATATTTTCCCTAAAATTTATTGGACAATTAGATGCAATTATTATAAGCTTAGCTTTTTTTACTTTAGCGTTTTTTAAAGCGCTACCAGTTCCAAATTGAATTTTTCCGGTTTTTACTGTTGTAGCTATTGCTTTATTGACGTCAATCATTCTTTTTTCTCTCTATTTGCTGTTGTCATGTAAAGATCTACTAATCCTGTGCCGATGGGTATCGATTGCCCAACTATAACGTTTTCGGTTACACCCTTCAAAGGATCACTCTCACCCCTTATCGCAGCTTCGACAATGTTTGGAACAGTAATTTCAAAAGCTGCTCTTGCTAAAACACTAGACTTTTTACCACTGATTCCATGTCTGCCAATTTGTCTAACATCACCTGTAGAAGTCATGATATCAGCCATTAGCATAACATGACGTATATCAACATCCAGACCTTGCTCTTCAAGAACACCCATAGCTTCCTTAATTAAAGAGTTTCTAGCTGCTTCAATACCTAAAGTTTCAGCAATCTCGTGGACATTATTAGTAGTGGTCCTGGTTGGGTCAATGCCTTCAACATCGAGAACAGAGGAAAGATTAGAACCATCTGTTCGAATAACCCATTCACCTGTTTCTTCAGTAACTAGAACTCTCCGGATTCCAGCTGCTCCTTTAACGTGCTCAGATGGAAGTTTAGGTAATAATTTTTTCAAATCAACCTGCTTTTTGGGTTTTATTATTAATTGGTTACCTTCAACACTGAGTTCATAATAGTTCGCGATGTTTATTAAATCAGGTACTTTTTCAACATCGACATTACGCTCGTTCATCATTTCTGAATTTAATTTTACTATAACAGCTTCCATTTCAGGATCGATATAAGGCTCAGCATCCGCAATATCTCCTAGACTCGTAGCTATAATATCTCTAGCAATTTCTGTAGCTTTTTCCTTACTTTTTCGATGTTCTTTATCAAGATAAATTGTCATTACAGGTGTTGATGGACTTCGTCTAGCATCAACTATCTCTATTAGACGAGGCAAACCTAATGTGACGTTCTGTTCTCGCACACCAGCATAGTGAAAAGTTCTAAGAGTCATCTGTGTTCCAGGTTCCCCAATTGATTGGGCCGCAACTATTCCAACCGCTTCTCCAGGTTCAACGAGAGATCGTTTATAATTCTCCAAAGTCAATTTTATAGCTTGATCAACACCTTTCTGACCAAATTTCGCTCTAGGTAATTCATTCTTAAGTTCTCTTACAAGAATCGGGATTAATTGATCCTCAACTTCTGAAAGGCGATTCATAATATATTCTTTGGAGGCGGGCTCTTCATTTTCGATCATAATTTTTACTTGATCAACAATACGATTAACGTTGACAGCTTTACCATGATCACTTTTTGCGGGATCAACACCATCCTCACCATAAGTGAGTTGAACTACATCGCCAGTCGAAGTTCTAACAGTTCCATCATATTCAACGCGCAATTGTTCAAGAGCGTTAATTAGTCGTCTTTGCATGTATCCACTTTGCTGAGTTCTAACAGCAGTATCTACTAATCCTTCTCGACCACCCATTGCATGGAAGAAATATTCGATAGGATCTAAACCTGTAGTATACGATGCATATACGAATCCTCTAGCTTTCGGAGTTGGGTCACCCTCTTTGAAATGGGATAATGCTCGATTAACGTAACCTCGCATTACACGTTTTCCTCTTACAGACTGTTGACCCACTGAAGCTGCCATTTGACCTATGTTAAGGTTAGATCCACGGGCTCCAGTTCTAGTCATTATTATTCCAGAATTCTCGAGTTCAAAGTCTTCGTTTGCTGCAAAGTCTTCGTCTGCAACTTTTCCGGCTTTATCTCTTGCCTCTGCCAATTCATTCATTACATATATCTCAAAAGATTCATTTAGAGTCTGACCTGGAAGACGTGGTAATGTTCCATCCCGATAATCTTCTATAAGTTTTTCTATATGTTTCTCAATTACATTCATATTCCGTCGAATTTTCTTTCTAGCGACATCAGATAATTCGAGTTCATCATAAGAAAATGTGAACCCTCGCATGCTTACAAAGACTTTGAGGAGTTGACATATATTATTTAAGAATTTTCTACCAGCTTCAGATCCGTAATCCTTTATTATTCGATGAAGTATGCTTTCAGATTGTTCAGCTCCGATTGAACGTCTATCTATGATACCGCTCTTTAAAACTCCTTCTTTAACAACCACATAAGCATCATGAGGACAATTTTCAGCCAAACAGGTTGTGCAATTACGGCAGATTGTTGATTTTAGTACATAGTTAAGGTCTTTTGGAAGAAAAAGACTGAATATTTGTTTTCCAGTCCAAAGTGGTTGCGGCTCTTTGATATAAGGTTCTGGTAAAGGTCCTTCAAATTTTGATGCTACAAGTAATCTGCAAACTTCTTCTTTCGTTAATGAATTGGATTTTCTGGTAAATAGATATGATGCTGTTATGTAATCTCGAATAGCACCAATAATAGGGCCTCCAAATCTTGGAGATAAAATCTGATCTTGAACTTGCATTAAAAGTCTTGCTTCTGTCTGAGCTTCTTCACCCTGAGGTACATGAAGGTTCATTTCATCCCCATCAAAGTCAGCATTATAGGGGGGACAAACACAGAGATGTAAACGGAACGTTTTATGCGGTAAAACACGAACATAATGAGCCATAATTGACATTCTGTGAAGCGAAGGCTGTCTGTTGAAAATGGCTATATCACCGTTCATTAGATGGCGTTCAACAATGAATCCAGTTTCTAATGATTCAGCAACTTTGTCTCTTTCAACAACAAATTCTAAACGTATTCTTTTCCCATCTGGTCTAACTACATATAGAGCTCCTGGAAATTTTTCTGGACCATTAATAATCAGTTTTCGCATCTCTTCAATGTTCCAAACCGTCACTTTTTCGGGCATTGAAAGTCTCATAGCTATAGCTTGCGGAACACCTACTTCATTTAAATCTAAATTGGGATCAGGTGAAATAACAGTCCGCGCTGAGAAGTCAACTCTTTTTCCAGAAAGATTACTTCTGAATCGGCCTTCTTTTCCTTTAAGACGTTGTGAAATTGTTTTTAGTGCTCTTCCTGAGCGATGTCGTGCCGGAGGAATTCCTGATGCTTCGTTATTGAAATATGTTGTAACATGATATTGTAAAAGTTCAGATAAATCTTGGATAATAAGAGTTGGAGCTCCTGCTGCCATATTTTCTCTTAATCTCTGATTTATTCGTATTATGTCAACAAGTTTATGGGTTAAATCATCTTCGGACCTAATACCCGACTCCAAAGTTATTGAAGGACGAACATAAACTGGAGGAACAGGAAGAACTTGTAAAACCATCCATTCTGGTCGAGCTGTCGCAGGATTGAAACCAAACAATTCAAGATCATCATCAGGTATTCTTTCAAGTCTCTCTCTGACCATACTTTGAGTTAATCGCTGTGCTCCCTCCTCAAGAATCTCATAAAAAGTTGTAGGTTTAGCAAATTCTATCTTTGACTGTTGGGCGCCACAATATGGACAATCTTTTTTCTTAGCTTCTTTTACAATTTTCTTATAAACGTCGTTAGGAACTTCTCCTATTAATTTTTGAGTCTTCTTTATAAGTTCTTTAATCTTTGCAACACGACTTTCAGGAAGCAGAATACGTCCACAATTTCTACATGTGGATTGAAGAAGATCGTGAATTATTTTAGTAAACTCAATATGAATTATTGGAACAGCCAATTCTATATGACCAAAGTGACCAGGACATCTTATTGCAGTGTTTCCACAAGTTTTACATCTTTGTCTAGGTTCAAGAGTCCCTAATCGGCCATCCATAAGTCCAGAGGTGATTGGAGCTCCATCCTCATCATAGGTATCCGCCGTCTGTATCTCTGCAACGGATTGCCGACGTATATCTTGAGGAGAAAATATTCCGAAATATATTTCATCTATTATTTTATGAATACTGTCTTCTACTGACATTTTATGCTCTCTCCTTTAACTTCAGACGCGGGGTAATACACAAGCTCATCATCTCTTGTAAGAGAAGTTTAAAAGCGTATGAAATAACCACTGGTGAAATCTGAGCTTTATCCTCACAGATCCTACAGGTATATTTTCGTTGTTTAATGTCGTAATAAGATAAGAAACCACAATTTTCACATACATAAAGAAGGTATTTATCAGATTCTTCAAGCAATCTGTCTCTGAGCACCATAGCTGCTCCATGCCCGATCAAGCAATCTCTTTCCATTTCACCAAATCGTAGACCTCCACCTCGTGCACGACCTTCAGTTGGTTGTCGTGTCAGCATTTGAACTTGTCCTCTTGCTCGTGCATGCATCTTATCTGAGACCATATGATGGAGTTTCTGGTAGTATACAACTCCCATGAAAACATCAGCGACAAATTTTTCTCCTGAAATACCACTGTATAGAACTTCTCGTCCCGTATGACTGAAACCTAATTTGATTAATTCTTTTTTCAATTGTTCGGGATTCTCATTTGTAAAGGGGGTCCCGTCGACTGATTTTCCTCTTTGAGATGCTACTTTTCCTGCCATTGATTCAAGGAATTGACCAATGGTCATTCGTGAAGGCATTGCATGGGGATTAATTATGAGATCTGGGACAATTCCTTTTGGAGAAAATGGCATATCCTCTTGGGGAACAATCATCCCTATCACTCCTTTTTGTCCGTGACGAGAAGCAAATTTGTCTCCTAACTCAGGTATACGTTGGTCACGGACTCGAACTTTTACAAGTTTACTTCCTTCGCCAGTTTCGGTTATGAATATATCATCAACTACACCTGTTTCAGATGCTCGAACATCAACAGATGTATCACGCATAGTGGGTCCCTTGACTTCAAACTCTTTGTATTCCTCAAGGAACCGTGGGGGACTTGTTCTTCCTATAAGCACATCTCCTCCAGTTACTTCCGATTCTAGACTAACAATGCCATCTGGCTCAAGAAGACGGTAGTATTGTTCACCTCTGTATCCTCTTATCCCAGCTTCTGGTACTAAGAATCTGTCCCTTAAACCTCCCAAATATTGGCGACATTCCGCTTCATAAATTCGATAGAATGTTGAACGAACCAATCCGCGTTCAATTGAAGCTTTGTTGAAAATGATTGCATCTTCCATATTGTAGCCTTCAAAAGAAAGAATTGCAACAATACAGTTTTGGCCTGAAGGTCTTTCAGTATATCCAATTATCTCCATAGGTTTAGTTTTAACTAATGGTGTTTGAGGGTAATGTAAAATGTGTGATCTAGAATCAACTCTATTAGGGAAATTAGTGAGATTTATACCAAGAGCTTGTTTGGACATAGCTGCTTCATATGAGTTACGTGGAGATTGGTTATGTTCTGGATAAGGTATAATAGAGGCACATATTCCAAGAATTGTGTATGTAGCGATTTCTACATGAGTATGTTCTTCAGTGATTTTATCAAAATCTAAGGCAACATAGATGTTTTCTTCTTCTTCTGCGTCAATATATTCAATAATTCCCTGTTTTATCAGGTCATCCCAAGTCCATTCCTCAGAACGAACTTTTTCTACATGTTCAGGTGTTAATTTAGACACTCCGTTTTCAACGACTATAAGTGGGCGACGAACACGTCCTTGGTCACAGCTTATGTAGACTTCTTCGCTTTCTCCATAAACTCTCGAGAAATATGCAACATTAACTTCAGTGGAGATATCTCCATTTCTACGTTTATTTCTAATTTCATCAACTAATTTTTGTGGTGATGCACAATAACCAAGAATAGAACCGTTAACAAAAACCTTAGCACTTGAAGCACGCATTTCAACATCTGTTTCTTCTACTGGTATTACATCCATTTGGTAAAGAATCTGTATTACTGAAGCAGGATCGACATAAATTGAACTTGAAGCAGCCAAAGCAAGATTCTTAACTAAGCCACAGTTAGATCCCTCAGGTGTTTCGTTTGGACAGACTCTTCCCCAGTGAGTTGGATGTAAGTCTCTTGCTTCAAAGTTTGGTTGACTTCGACTAAGAGGAGATTGTAATCTTCTTAGGTGACTTAATGTAGAAACCACATTTGTTCGATCAAGAAGTTGAGTAATCCCAACACGTCCTCGACCCCAGTTACCAGTTGCCAAAGCATGACGATGTCTATCGGTTACTATACCAGGACGAACAGCTGCTGAGATTGTGATAAGTTGTCTTTTGACACCCATCCTCTCAAGCTGATATTTTATATCACGACAAAGGTTACGAAAAGCAATTCTGAAAAGATCAGCAAGTAATGGACCTGCAAGTTTAAGACGTTTATTTTTGAAGTGGTCTTTGTCATCCTCTTGTCTAATTCCAAGTTTGAGTTCGATAACTCGGCTTGCCATCTCTCCGAGGAATAGGGCCTTTGTAATTCTACTTTCTTCAGTTCTACCGATATGAGGCAAAAAGTTTCGATCAATTATACTTTTAGCTTTTTGGTTCCGATATTCTTCCACTTGACCATGAGCGACCCGATTTCCTATATACATTAATGCATCTTTAACAGTATCAAAACCTGCAGCTTTTTCAAAAGATGTTTCAAGTTCATTCTGGACTTGTGGATTAGGAGAAACAGTCTCAGCTATTTCTTTATCTGAGTCAATTCCAAGAGCTCTCATCAAAATCATGAAAGGAACTTCTGTAGGTACTCCAGGTATTGAAACGAAAAGTCCGCTATCAGCTTTCAATCGAAGCTGGATTCTAGCTCTGAAGCCGACAGTTGTGGAGAATATTTTAGCTTGGTATACAGGTTTTGTTCCACGAGTATCAATATCAACAAGTATACGATTGGGAGCTAAATCCTCCATGGCTACAACAACTCGTTCAGATCCATTGATTAGGAAATATCCTCCCTGATCATGTGGATCTTCCCCATATTCAACTAATTCTTCAGAAGTTAATTGAGATAGAATGCATAGTTTAGATTTTAGCATAACTGGAAGGTCACCAATAAGAACTAATTCAGGCTCTTGTTCTCTTCCTTCTATTACAGGAGTCATCTCCAACGCTAAGGGGGCAGAATAGGTTAGATTCCTGAAGCGAGCTTCCATGGGAAATATTTCATGCTTTGTTCCATCAACTTCTGTTCTATATGGTCTGCTGATTTTTGATTGCGGATCTATTACCCAAAGTTGTCCAAGTTTAATCTTATAGGGCATTTCAGGAATCTCAATATTTATTTCTCCAATTTCATCGATTACTTCTTGAAGTCCACTATCAATGAATTTATTATAGGAATCCAAATGTTGTCTAACTAGCCCTTTCTCTTTAAAGAAGGACTTCTGAAGAGTTAAAAGATCATCTTGTGAAATTACCAAATCTGTTCAAGTCCTCCATAATTTACTATATTAAGTTTGAATTTCGATCGTTTTATCTCAATTTTTTTCAAATCGGGAGTTTCCTCCGCTGGATTGGCATCTTCCAACCCTAAAAGCCTGGTCTCCTTAATTAAGCTTCAAATTTTCTTTTAGAAGCTAACAACGTAAACCAACGCACCTATTAATAAATTTTGTCATAATTAAAATGAAATATGTTTTTTTCAAATTTTACCATAATTAATTTTTTATTTTTATTCTATAACTTGCCGATCAGAATTTTAAAGCCACTCAGTAAGAGATTTAAGTGATGGATAGATAATCCAGCCAAAACTCGAACAGGTAATAAAAAAGAATGGAGTTTCTTGAAATTTATGCACGATATAATTTTAGCTAACAATAAGACTAAGGGTAAAAGTCTACTACGTAGGATTAATAGAAAAAATTCTTTATTTCTTTGCACAATCGGTATAACTGAGACTGCGAAAATTCAGGGAATTTCTGCCGCTGGAGAGAATCCTGAAATAACAGATTACACACCACCTGCTGATGTCGAGCTTCTTCATCTTGGAAAATGTAAATGCATACCGGGAGTACCAGTGACTCCAGATGGGATACCGACACCAGCGCTAATAACAATGTCAGCGCTTAAATTAGCTGATATTCCAATTTTGGTCATAAGCGCAGGTTTGAAAATTAAACCAAATGTGCCTTTTGTAGATTTAGGTGGTAAACCTGGAAAAGATATTCGAACAGGAAGGGCAGTTGAGAATGCAGAAGAAGTTTTGAATAAAGCAAAAATTGTTGGAGAAAATCTTTCTAAGACAGTAGATTATCTTGTTATTGGTGAAAGTATTCCTGGAGGCACTACAACCACCTTAAGTGTTTTAATGGCTATGGGTTTTGATGCAGAGGGAAAAGTAAGTAGCAGTATGCCAAATAATCCCCATTTGCTTAAAATTAAAACTGCTAAAGAAGGAATTAAAGCAGCTGGAATAAAACTTGGTGATCTGGCTGAAGATCCTTTAGAAGCTATATCAAAATTAGGAGATCCTATGCAACCTGCACTTGCAGGATTAGCATTAGGCGCAGCAAATAAAGTTCCAGTAATCTTGGCAGGAGGAACCCAAATGGCCGCTGTTCTAGCAATTGTAAACGGACTTAAACCCAAAGTTGTAGACAATCTAGCTATTGGGACCACTAGATGGATTATTAATGACTTAAATTCAAATCTAATAGATCTAGTGAACCAAATCGCTGATATCCCGATTTTTGCCGCAAATTTGAATTTTACTGAATCAGAACTTGAAGGTCTAAAAGCTTATGAAAAAGGAATAGTCAAAGAAGGAGTCGGATGCGGTGGAGCAACAAT
Source organism: Candidatus Bathyarchaeota archaeon (assembly GCA_037386505.1). Taxonomy (GTDB): domain Archaea; phylum Thermoproteota; class Bathyarchaeia; order Bathyarchaeales; family Bathyarchaeaceae; genus Bathyarchaeum. The sequence continues at coordinate 681 of JARRMA010000008.1, read as the reverse complement.
ATCTGCGATTTTAAAGCACGATGGAAAAATCACAAAAGAAGAGATGTTAAATCAAATAGAGATTAATTATAAAAAGTTAATAGGTCTATCAAAACGATAGAATAATTTCAGATCATAGTTCTTATCCTTAATTTAAATTTGTTCGATTTCCGCAATTGAAATACTTTCCGTTGGCTTTAAGTACATTACATTCATAAAAGAGATCATTATATTCAGAAAATATTTGTGGAGGGTGTTACATTCACTAAAATTCTTGTCACCTCAGCTTGGCCATACATTAATTATGTTCCTCATTTAGGCAATATTGTAAGTTCTATTCTTTCAGCAGACATAGCAACACGATATTATAAACTAAAAGGAAGTGATGTCGTATATGTGACTGGTTCAGATGAACATGGAACACCAATAGAAATAGAAGCTGTCCGATTAAATATGAATCCAAAAGAGTTGACAGATAAAAACCATGCAAAAGTGTCGGATCTTTTTAAAAGATGGGGAATAAAATTCAGTAATTATACACGTACAGAAAATCCAGTTCATATAGAGTTCGTTAGAGATTTCTTAATGAAAATATATAATAATGGATATATATTCACTCAAGAAACAGAGCAGCTTTACTGTTCAAGCTGTGATAGATTTCTACCCGATAGATTTGTGGAAGGAACCTGTCCAAACTGTGGA
>JARRMA010000007.1:0-10703 GCA_037386505.1 Candidatus Bathyarchaeota archaeon | reverse complement strand
CTTATCATAGAAACCTCCATTTTTGTTCCATAGATTTTTAATCATAAATTCTGCAATATTTTCAGCGATATCTAGAAATTTTTGGTTGGATGTAATTTGGTAGCTATCAATCAAACATTTAGTCATGTAAACATGGTCAGTCAGGAAACCTGAGTATTCATTGTTTTTTTCATTAATGTAGTGTTTTATTCCTTTTGTAGGTTTAAAAGTTCTTAATATGTATTCGATTGTTTTAAGTGCAAAATTTTGGTATTTTTGATCTGCAAATACTACCGAAGCAAGAAGATAAGCTGAACTCATTATAGCATTCCAGTCAGTGAATATTGTTTGATCGATTTTTGGTGGAATTTTTCTAGAACGCTCCGACAATTTCAGTTTATAATATACTTCATCGGCATCTTGGCTACCGTAGAATCCTCCGTTTTCTTTGTTGCTAAGTTTGGAATCAACATATTCTAGTACACTTTTAGCTTTGTTTTTGAATGCTATTTCTCCGGTAATCTGACTTGCTTCTAAGTAATTTATTAAAAGTTTAGCGTTATCTTCGCACATTTTTTCATAATGAGGTACACTCCAGTCATTTGTGGTCGAGTACCGGAAGAACCCCCCCTCTTCTTTATCGAAGATTCCTCCTTCTCCCATTTTTAATAAAGTCTTTTTTACTATATTTAATGCTGCATTATGACTTTTTAGAAAATATTGGAGAAGAATAAATCTTAGGGCTTCGCTGTGAGGAAATTTTGGAGCACTACCAAAACCTCCATATATATGATCAAATTGTGATGTTATTTCAAAAGTTAAATAATCAGTTATTGAATGAAATTCTACATCATCCATAATTCGTTGTGTTTCATACTTTTGTTGTTTTTCTTGAATTAACTTTATTTTAGTTTTGAGTTCGATTTTATTTTGCTTATATGATCTGTTTACTTGATCGAGTATAAACATCATTTGTTGTGGAGGAATGTATGTGCCCCCTGTTAGGATTTCACCTTCTGGTGTCAAGAAAACAGTACTTGGCCAGCCTCCCATATTGTATCTTTTGTCTATGTCTGGTCTTCGGTCTCGATTTACTCTTATTGGGATAAAATTTTTGTTAATATGTTCAACAACTTCTTTGTTAGAGTATGTGGTCTCATCCATAACGTGGCACCAGTGGCACCACACTGCGCTAATGCCTAAAAGAATCGGAATGTCTAATTCTTGAGCTTTTGTGAACGTGTTTTTGTTCCAAGGTAACCATTTAACTCTATTTTGTTTCAATAATCATAGCCTCAAATTTTTTTAAAAACAAAATTATGTATTATGACTGGGTTTGTAGCTAAATAGTTTGACTATATTGATTTGTTGTTTAATATTTCATGTTAGTTTTTTGGAAGAATGTCTGATCCGTAAAACTTATAACATACATATGAATATTATTTCATATGAAATTTATCTCAAATAAACAGAAATTAACTAGAAGAATGAAATAATTATGAGTCAATATTAACTGGGAATTGAAGGGAAATAGTATGGTTTTAAGAGACATTGTTAAAATTGATGAAGAGAAATGTAACGGATGTGGTTTATGTATTCCTTCTTGTGCAGAGGGTGCAATCCAGATAATTGATGGAAAAGCAAGGTTAGTGAAAGACATATTTTGTGATGGTTTAGGAGCATGTTTAGGTAAATGTCCTCAAAATGCTATAACTATAATCAAAAGAGATGCCGATGAATTTGATGAAGAAGCTGCAGAAGAACATATTAAAACTATCAAAGACTCCGAACCAGTTACTGGAAGTTGTCCTTCAATTCAGACTATTCAACTTAAAGCTAAAGATGGATTAAAACCAGAAATTAAAGAAAAAAATATTTCAAGAATTTCTTCATGGCCAGTTCAATTGAAACTGCTACCTCCTACCGCATCATTTCTAAAAGGTGCAGATTTACTTATCACGGCTGATTGTGTTCCTTTTGCTTATGCAAATTTTCATGAAGATATGCTTAATGATAAAGTACTTGCTGTTGGCTGTCCCAAACTTGACGATGCAACTCTTTATCGAAATAAATTAGCTGAAATTTTTAGATCAAATAATATTCAAAGTATAACAGTTGTCAATATGGAGGTTCCGTGCTGTTTCGGTTTAAAGCGTATTGTTCAAGAGGCTTTAGAACTTTCTGGAAAAAAGATTCCATTTAAACAAGAAACCATTAGTATCAAAGGCGAAAAACTAGCTTAATTTTGGGAGGTGAAATTATGGAAGGATCAAGTTCAGAATCGTGTCCGGGTATCAAGAAATTTCTTCGCCCCAAGCCTGAATATATTCCCTGTCCAAATTGTGCAAGTAGTGTTGAGATTTGGAGTGATGAAAATAGTGCAGAGTGTGATATATGTGGTAAAGAGGTATCAAGATCAGAGAAAGAAGCTTCTTGTTTAGAATGGTGTGAATTTGCAGACAAATGTAGGGCAATTATTGAAAGTAAGAAGCATTAATCTTAAGTATAATTAAAATCAAAATTTTTTATTATATTTTTATTTTAATTATTTTTTGAAATATTTTTTCTCAAAAGTGTTTTTGTTTGGATTATTAGATTTTGTCTTTTGTTTTTACATATCGAGTTTGGGAACATATCTTCTTTGGAAAGACTGTATTTATTTAAAATATAGATACTGTATCAATCGAATTGGTGATCTAAATTGGATTATTCGATTGAAATCGAGCTTCCCGGTTCTGGTGCATGGTTCAGATATTTTACAAATATTGATACTTTGGAAGAGGCTGAGATTGTTAAACAAGCCGCTCAAGGAAGTATTAAAGCAAGAATAGCAAAGAATATCTAATGAACTATTGTTTTTTTAGATTGTTTTTCTGTTTTCTTTGATATTTTGGAAGTTTTTTGTAAAAGATATTAAAGCAGTTGAATAATTTGTTAAGGTAATAATTAATAATGTTTGAAATTTCAATTACCTTAGTGTGAGAAAGTTATGGACAATATATTTGACGATGTACTGCAAAATATCGATAAGAGCAAAACTTCAGATCGACAGTTGTCAAACATTTGGCTACTTGTTTATTTTGTACCAATAATTTCTTCTATAGTTACCATAGGATTTGCAATTTTTTCAGTATTATCTGTTGCCTCAACAAATTATCCTTTCATTTCATTAACTAAATATAATGATCTCGAAATTTTTTCGCAATCTACTTATATTTTAATGGCTCTTTTGATTTCAATATTGACCTTTTTTGTGGTCAATATACTTCTTACTTATGAGCTCATAAAAAGACGAAACTTACATTTTGCCAGACAAAATCTTCTTTTTAATAATCTAATATTAGATCTTGACTTTTTGGTGGAAAATAAAAGCATAAAGGAAGAGACTAATTTTCAAAATGATAATAATATATTAAATGAGTTAAAGGTTAAAGAAAATAGAAAAGATCCGATATTATGGGCTGTGTTGTCAGCTTTTCTACCCATTGTATCATGGTATGTCAATTATTTTTTGATGAAAGATTTTTATAATCATGAACGAAGAGAAGAAATTTTTTGGGATAATTTAGTTAGTATGTTAAAGAGTATTGATGTCAATTTTACAGTGCCTTCCAGAATTGAGATTATTCCTAAGCGGAGTTTTGAATTATATTTGATTCTCACAATAATAAGTTGCGGATTATTTGGAATCTTCTGGATTCATATTTTACTTAGAGATCCTAATGAGCATTTTAAATATCATATAGAAATCGAAAAAGTTCTGAAAAATTCTATTATTTCAATCTGAACTATGGAAATTTAGATTATAATGCTAAATTCCGAGTAAATATGGTGTAATGTATGTCTCTATTGCTGCAGCAATCAAGAAAAGAATAATGGATATAGTGGCTAGAATTATTGTATCTTTTAAATCTTGAATTGTTTTTTCTTTTTCTAATTCTTCATGTCTAATTTTAGAATTTATTACTTCGAAAATTGTAACTTGCCATTTGATAATACAGATTATTTGAAGTAAAAAGGCTGGTATCTCGATTATTCCATGTGGTATCAATCCTATAATTGGATAGGCTATACCTTGTTCAATTCCTGCAATTACCGATACTAATCCTATTAATCCGCTATTTAGTAGAATTTCAAATCCTAAAAGAAAAGCTCCTAATAGAGGAATCCAAACCAACATTCTTATTGGATTCCAAAAATGACCCGTATTATTTAAGAAAATAAACAAATAGAAATTTCCTGTTGAAGGTTCAGGAGCATTCTCAAAATTAAATAATGAATCCATAAGTGAATTTAATCCCTCTGCTAATTCTGGAGATAAAGAGAAAATTATGACAGAAATGATTATCGAGATTATCAAAAAAATGAAAAATGTTATTGTTGTTGTCTTTATGATTAGATTGTTTCTTTGAAAAATAGATTTTAAAACATACATTATTTTTGATATGTAAGATTTGACAGATGACACTAATTTTCTCCATTCCTTTGAAAGACATTTCCTGATTAAAACCTTTGTTAATGTTAACAAAGTTAAAATAATTAAAATAACTTTTTAGGAAATTGGTTAATCCTTTGAGCGTTTTATACCTATACTATTGAGGTTACATGCGGAAAGAGCAGCTATGACAACACATTTGGAAGAAGAGATTAAAGAGAAAATTCTAGAGATTTGTAATAACATTTCTGGATCACGCAGAATAATTAGCCTCTGTCTTTATGGTCCATGGGTTTCTGGTTATGCTGATTCTAAAACAGAGATAAATGTTTTGATGATTCTTGATCCTTTTGTTGTCAGATTTAATACATATTTTGAAAGTTTCGATGATCATAAGATTTCAATTTTGACTGTAAATTATTCTGATTTCGAAAGAGATGTTGTTAAAAGTTGGTCTGGAGAGTTTTTTGCTCAAAAACTGACGATTCCTTATGAACCTTTATTGAATCCTAAATATTTACAATTTAACGAAGTAAAAATTAAAAAAAGGATCATAATCGAGATTATTGATAAACTGATTTCAGAATTTCCTGAATCATCTCAAGAATTCCTTATCAAAAAAGAATATTTCATGTATGAACTTATGATGAGAAGAGCCAAAATTTTTCCTCCTATTATTTTCAGTTATTTAAATATGATGCAGGAAAATCTTAATCAAAAAAATATTGAAATGATCATGAATGGATACCTTCATGCACTAAATGAACTAGAAAATGAAGATGTTATTTTTCATTCAAATGGTTATATTAAAATCAAAGAAGATTATATACACTCTTTCAAGAAAAAAAGGCTAAAACTTCCTCCCTTTATTAAGACCATTCAAAGATTTATGCTTCCTCCTCTAATCAGTGTCTTTTCAGAATCTGCAAATTCATATATTCAGGACCAGAGGCTTTATAGTAAGTTTCACAAAGATTTTAAAGCGAGTGAATTAATTTCTCGACTTAAAGATCCGAAAAACTTCATTTTTCTTCCTACTTCTATTGGTATAGTTTCTCTTTCCGATAAATCTGATATCGAAGATGTAGCCAGGAAGATTATTCCGAATGGCGAATTTTCAAAAATGAAAATAAAAAATATTGGAGGAATGTTTAATGATGTTTATGTTCTTTCTGTAAAGAAAAATGGGGAAGAACAGAAATTTGTTGTTAAACAATTTTTAGATTGGTCCAATATAAAATGGATTTCTTTGGCTATGTGGTCTTTTGGAACTACAAATTTTTCAGTGCTTGGACAATCACGATTAGAAAAAGAATATGCAATAAACGTCTTTCTTTATAGTAAAGGTTTTCCGGTTCCAAAAATCCTTTTTGTCAGCCCTAAGAATCGTTTGATTTTTCAAGAATTTATTGAAGGTAAAGAATTGGTAGAAAATATTAGAAGAATTATGGTTTCTAGCAAAGTTTCAGAAGATCTTGTTTTGATAAAAAATGTTGGTAGAAAGGTTGCCGAAGCACACAATTTGGGAGTGAGTTTGGGAGATTGCAAGCCAGAGAATTTTATTGTTACTGAAGATGGGTTTTTTATTTTAGATCTTGAACAAGCAAATAGGGATGGAAATTATGCTTGGGATGTTGCTGAGTTTTTATATTTTTCTGGTCATTATAGTCCACCCATTTCTTCAGCTAAAGCTGCTAGTACTCTTTCTAAATATTTTATCGAAGGTTATCTAGAAGCTGGGGGTAAAAAGGAGACAATATACGAAGCTTCTTCTGCTAAATACACCAAAGTATTTAGTGTCTTTACAGCGCCTCATGTTATTTTAGCAATTTCTAATATGTGTCAAAAAATGGGAAGATAGATTCACAACAACGATCCTTATAAAATCATCATTTCCTTTCATTTATTATGGCTTTAACTTTTTTTGTTTTTTATTCAATGATAAACTTAGAACTGTCAATCAGTGTAACTATGTTTTGTATGTGGAAAAAAATAGGATTGTTTTACAAAAATATCTTAATTAATTTCTATTTTGCCACTGGTAATTGAAGTTGTAGGTAACACCTCTTCTGGACCACTTAATCCATTATCGTAAACTATTTTCCCTGTTTTCTTGTCCCAAATTTTTATTCTGAACTTGTCCGCTTCACCTTTGCCACGTAATTTTCCGTCAACAATAATTGAGATGAAACCATAATCTCCTGAATTGTTAATCTTGCCTGAACCTTTAAACCGAGCTGCTGCTCCTGATTTTACTAGCCAATCTAAATCAGTACTCTTAAACATCATATTTGCTGGGATAAACTCAAATTCTATTTGACCTGAAGGTACTATGTTATCCTTTTCATATTTAGATACAAACTTAAAGTTCGCTTTTCCTTTCAATAAATGATCTTCTGAATATGCTTCAAGAGGAGAATCAATCGAACCTTTGCCTTCAACAGATCCTCCTTTAGGATCATAAACTATAATGGCAATACTTTTCACAGTGGCTTTATTGCCCAATTCATCTGAACCCCGTACCATCAAGTTGTACACACCTGGTTCTATCACCGAAGCTCTCGAGACTACTTTTTCAATTGGGCTGTCCATGGATCCGTCTTCAGCAATCATTGAAATCCATGATATTCCATCAAGACTGTACTCTGCTGAAGCAATTTTTGAGTTACCTGTTGCTAAATCATCGAGTTCAGCGCTTACTGTAAATGTTTGGTTAACTTTAACTGGATTGGGATCAACAAGAATCTTGCTTGAAATTGGTCCCTCTGTGTCAAGCACTTTCTCTTCTTCCCTCGTTTCACGTTTGCTATAGACAACCATCCCACCGATTATAATTGCTAGAATTATTGAGAGAATAAATGAAATAAACGGAATTTCAACACCTAAAATCTGTATTACAAACATATCCTTTAGAGACAATATAGCCCCTGAGAATAACAACGAAATTAGATTAATTACTTTAATCATCGGATTCAAAGCTGGTCCAGCAGTATCCTTCAATGGATCACCTACTGTATCCCCAACCACGGATGCTTTATGGTTCTCTGAATATTTTCCTCCATAGAATCCATCTTCGATCTTTTTCTTAGCGTTGTCCCAAGCTCCACCTGAATTTGCCATAAAAACAGCTAACAATTGACCTACTATTATTACACCGGCTAGAAATCCTCCCCATGCTTCAGCTCCAAGAAGTGTTCCAACCAATAATGGGGTTAAAATTGCAATAATAGCTAAACTTGCTAGTTCTCGTTGCGCTGCAGTTGTACAAATACTAACAACTTTGGCATAATCTGGAAGTTTCAATCCTTCAAGAATTCCAGGTGTTTTGAACTGTTTCCTTACTTCTTCGATAATTTTTCCTGCTGCCCTATTAACTGCCCTTAACGAGATAAAAGAGAAAAGAAATGGAAGTGAACCTCCGATTAAAAGTCCAACAAAAACGTAAGGATCTGCGGCTATGTCAAGTTTAACATTCAACGTTTCTGTAAAAGCAGAAAAAAGTGTGACAGCCGCTAATACTGCTGATGCTATGGCTAAAGCTTTGGTAACTGCCTTTGTGGTATTTCCAGAAGCGTCTAAATCCGCTAGGATTTTTCGAGGCTTTCCCTCAAGCCCAGCCATTTCTCCTATTCCGTTTGCGTTGTCAACTATGGGTCCAAAAGTATCCATTGCTACGTTATTACCTGTCTGAGTTAACATACCTATTGATGCAAGGGCAACTCCATAAAATGCAAAAACTATCCCCATTCCAGTCCAGATCAAAATTGAGACAACAATTGTAAGAGCAACTAAAAATGTGGTCCAAACGGTGCTCTCAAATCCCAAAGAAAGACCTTGTAAAATTAATGTCGCGGAACCAGTTTTGCTTGAAGCCGCAACTTTATCGACTGGATTTTTGTTTGCACTTGTAAAATGTTCAGCTAACTTGTTAAAACTTATTGCTAAAACAATACCCATTGTGGTAGTTAAGAATACTCTTATGTCATTGACATAGAATATTGCTAATAATAGGAAACTGGACGCGGAAATTACACTCGAAAGATCATATGATAAATCCATGGCTTTGAAAGCGTCATCTTTTGTCAACCTAACCGGCCATTTTGAAACTGCATAAGTACCTATTACAGTGCTTATAATTCCTATTCCACGAGCTAAAAGTGGAAAAACGATCCATTTAGCTTCAAATATTGATCCTTGGGTTGCAATTGCTAACCCCAAAATGAGCGTTGAAACCATGGTGACTTCGTAGGATTCAAAGATGTCTGCAGCCATTCCTGCACAATCACCAACGTTATCACCGACAAGATCTGCGACAACTGCAGCATTACGGGGATCGTCTTCAGGAATTTCGACTTCAACTTTGCCTACTAAATCTGCCCCTATATCAGCTGCTTTAGTGTAGATCCCACCTCCAACTCTCATAAATAATGCTAAAAGAGTGCCTCCGAAACCGAAACCGAGGAGAACATCTGGTGAGTGTTCCACATATATTAAGAAGATTATTGTTCCACCTAGGAGTCCCAAACCGTCTGTTAGCATACCTGTTATTGTTCCCGTTTTGTAAGCAATTCTTAGAGCTTCTCGAAAGCTTTTTCTTGAACCTTCAGTGACGCGGATATTTCCTTGAACTGCCATATTCATTCCAACATAACCAATCATCGCTGAGAAGAAAGCTCCAATCAAGAAAGCCCCAACTCTGCCAAATATTATTGCCCATGAGTTTGGAAGACTCGTAACTGAGGGATCAAGTGATGCTGATAAAAATAGGAAAATTCCCAAAATGCCTAAAAACAAAATTAATGACTTGAATTGGGTTTTAAGGTAAGCATTTGCTCCTAATTTGATGCCACTCCAAACGTCTTTGACCTTACCTGAACCTGTACTTTCTTTAAGTACCTGTTTTCGAAGAATTAGAGCATAAATTAGGGCTCCTATTGCAACTGCGACTACAGCGTAGAGAGCATATAATTCTGTTTCAGAAAGAACGGCAGACATGCGGACAATTGGGTCGGTTAGAACTTATTAAGTTTGTTGGAATAAACCACTCAATTTTATGTGGGTTTTTCTGATATAATGTTTTCAAGACCTTCTTCTTTGATTGCTTTTGCGTATTTCTTTCCTAATTCAGTTAAGCAATAGATTTTGTATGTATTTCGGCCATTTCTGGACATTCTAACATCTTCGTTGAAAAGTTGTGCATCTCTTAGAAGCTGACAATTTTTCAAATCAGAGGATGGAGAAAGCATTCCTTCTGTAGATTCTAAATACCAAATACAAGAATCTTTGTTATCCAAAGCGGCTAATAGATATTTCTTAAGAAGCCCTGTGCGAGTTTGGATATAGTTAGCAAGGTATTCGCCAAGTTCCGCTGACATAGTAGCTATTGAGAAGCATAATTGATTTAAATCTTATGCACTAGCTGAAAAAAATATTAAAATGTGATTCTTCTTTTCCATGAGTAAAAAATAGGAATTAAATAGTTACTTATTGTCCTGTAATGATTCGATGAGATCTTGGTATTCATTATCTGATATCCATTTATCGTCTCTTAGCTCTGATGCTTCTGTTATTTCTTTTTCGAATACAGGATTTTCTTTGGTTAGATCTACTAGTTGATCCACAAGCACATGTATGGGTTCTGAACGTGGTTGTAGAAAAGACTTCATTTTTCCTGCTCCAAAAACTCCTTTCAATTTTGTTTTAATTCCCATACTATTTACGTATGAAGGTGGGTAAACAACATATCTATTTGCTGAGCCATTTTCATAACAAACAAAATACAACGAAATGTAGGCAAGTGTTTTTTTCCTTCTTGCTAATTCGGCTCCAATCGAGTCAATTTCAAGTAACGATGCTTCTTTTGATTTAACCATTTCATTTATTTGATTTATAATTACAGTTGTTTTTTCTTCTAAATTCTCTAATTCTTGCTGTTTCAATTTTATTTTTGCTTCCTTAGCGGCTTCTATGTCTCGAAGGGTCATCATGGCTTCTTCAACCTGATCATCGGGTTTTGATCTTGCTCTAGCCACTCCTATCTTTTTTGAATCTTGAAGATTTTCAATTTCTTTGTCATAACCTTTGATTTCTTTTTTCAAAGCAGGTAGTTGTTTCTTTATTTCTTCATATTTTTGTGATAATTGAAATTCGCCAGCTTCATCTTTATGTTCTCTAGCCGCTTTTATATCAGCTTCAATCCGCTCAACGTCACATGATAAACGTTCAATTGTTTTTGCGGTTTTAATCCTCTTTTGATGTATTATGTTAAGTTTTCCATCATATTTCTTGG
>JARRMA010000006.1:0-14339 GCA_037386505.1 Candidatus Bathyarchaeota archaeon | reverse complement strand
CGGTTGTTGAGGAATATAACTTGTGTTTTGTGTTCCATTAATATTTGAGGTAAAAGGACCAAGTGTTATTGTGTATCCTTCAGGTGTCGTGATCTTTACTGTTAATCCATTAAATATTGCAGGGGGATCAACTTCCATTCTCATTAATACTTCTTGATTTACTTCTGTTATGTTTGGATCTAGATTTAGAGATGAAGTGGTTACGAACTCTGTTTGAGCTTCAGTAAGCAAGACTGGTAGAATTAAATAAAAAACAAGGAAAACAGCAAATATGACTTTATATTTCTTCATTTTTTCCCTCTATGAATAATCTTAGTTCTATAAATTACTGATAATAATACCAAAACAGCAGATAATCCTGTAACTAGGAATGTTAATGATGTAAATTCTGGAATTGAGTCTATATTTTGTTCAACTATAATCGAATAATCATAAGCAAAAAGTGCACTTATATGTAAATGAAATGTTCCGTTTTCATTGTGTACCCATGTTCCATTTTTTTCTTCTGTTCCTACATACGAGATTGAATCTATTCTATTATTATCGTCTTGGTAAACACTAATTGAGAATAATCCACTTCTTCTTTCACCATCACCCCTATAAACAAAAGGCGGTGAAAAATTCCATCTTATTCTCCATTCAACATTATTACAGCTGAAAGACTCAGTCGTATAATCAACATTTAACACTCTATCAGATAATCTTCCAACATTAACTTTTTCAGCAAATCTTGTTACTTCAACCCAATTATTTGAAGAAGCAAAAACAACACAAACTAAGGATCCAATTAGGCATAAAGAAATAACTGATGACACAGTTACTGTTCTAAACCCCACTACAGACCCCAATAATACCTTGTTTTATGAAAATAAAGGTATTTTCGTCAACAAAAATTGACTAACTTCAGTTTTCAAGTCAAGAAATTTTGACAAGCAATTTTCTAGGTTGTTTTAGTAGTTATTGATCATTCTTGGATCGTTGATGAAATAACCTATTTTTAATTACTGCAAATAAAATGATAAATAAGAATATTAGTTGAATTATTGACGAAGGAAACTCTGGAATAACTACTGATTCAATATTAATTGGTTTTGTTATTGGATAATTGTCTTGGTTATTGCTGTTAATGATATACGGATTATCGTTAATGCCATTTCCATCATTATCTGTTATATTTTGGTTACTCCAAAAATTTCCCTCATATCCATTGTCCCAAATATTTTGGCCACCAGACTCTCCATACCAAGAAATTTGAGTTCCTTCAGCTGAATTATTTATGAAATTGTTGTGGTAAAACGTGTTATTTCTCGCTTCAGACAAATATATTGCTGGACCACTATTTTCGGTAAAGTTATTTCCAACAATAAGATTACTGGTTGTCGCTACTGCTCGAATGCACAATTGATTGTCTACGAAACTATTTCCTGATATAACATTATCAGTAGAAAAAGTAATATCTATACCAGGATTGTTACCTGTAAAATTATTAAGCAATATAGATACGTTATTTGAACCACCGTATCCTGTATGGTCATTATTATATCCGCTTAATGTAATTCCAAATGAACTACTTTCTATGTAATTTTCTGTAATTTGGATGTAGGATGATTTTGAGATTCTAACCCCTGAGTGAGAGCTGTTATAAATCGCATCACCTGAGACAGTAAGATTATGACAAGACCTAATTTCGATTGCATTACCACAATTATACAAATTATTGTCTTTAATGACCGAATTGTTGGTCGAATAAAGAGTAATACCATTTTCATTATTTTCGATATTAAGATTTTGTACCGTTATTCCTGAACAGTTTACTAAGGCTACAAACCCAGCATCAGAAGGAACTGTCTTGTTATGCTGATTTAGCCAATAATAGATTGGTTTACTGTTAACAGTATTTGAAGTATCAATGTCTTGGATGAAACCTGAGGGGTAGAAATAATTGATTTCAAAATTTTTTTCGTTATCAAACATATGATTACTTCGTAGGATAGTATTTTCGCAACGAAAATCAAGGCTGATTCCTACATTGTTGTCTGTCACTACATTTCCAGAAAGATAAGTATAGTTTGAAAAATACACATAGATTCCAAATTGGTTATAACCTGTTATTTCATTGTTAATCACTTTGTTATTTGTTGAACCTGCAACCCAAATTCCAACATTAAACCTATTAAAACTTGGAGCCGTTAATGTGTTGTTAATAACAGTGTTTTCGGATGAATCTTTCAATTCATTGCTATCTTTATTGAAGTTAATTCCATTGCTGAATCCAATTATTTGAAAATTCTTAACTGTCACATTGTATCTTTCTGCTAGATCTATACCTGCACCAACATAGTTTCCAAAATTCTGAAGTTTGAAGCCTCTTCCATCAAGTGTTATCTGATCTTTTTGAATAGTTATTGCAGCTAAAAATGGACCTGAACTTTCAGTAAATTCAATGTTCCCAATTAGAAAATAGATATTTCCGATTCGCTGAATCTTATCGGTTCCCTCAATCGAACCGTCAGCCCTAATAATTATTGGTCTAAGTTCTTCTTGAGCTTCTACAGTATTACTACAAAAAGAAATTACTAGAAGAGAACAAATAAGAAAAAACAAAAATATTGATTTTTTTCTCATTTTATTCTTATATCCCAGTTCGTTTTTTGCAGTCATTTGTTTAAAAGTTGTCCTTCTAATATTTGATGTGGTTGGTATCTTACTACTTCTGTTAGTCTTTTATCGGCTGTTAAATCGTAGCTGTTATCCCAAATAAAAAACCATTTTCCATTATTAATAAAAATATTTAATTCGCCTGAACCTGTAAGCGGTGTTCCTCCTTCTTGAATAAAAGCTGGAGTCTGATATGGTTGATCATTTGTCCATTTCAAATAATTAGATTCATCTAAAATAAGAAATTTAACAAAATCGCCTTTAGTAACATTAAATATAACTTCCAGAACTCCTCCTTCAAGTTCTTTTTCTCTAATCAAATATTCTCCAGCAGGAACAATGATGGTCTCATTCTCTCCAAACCAATCTGAATCACTTGGTTTATTGATTAAAAGAACTCCAGAAATAATCAATAAAATTCCTATAAACAGTAAAAAAATCTTAAAGAACATAGAGTCATATTTCATAGTTATTCTCTCTTTGAGATCTTGTTTCTAACAAATACTAAAACCAAAGAGACTATAACACTGATAGGAAAAATTGTCCATACTGAAAATTCTGGAATTGTTTCAATATCTACGGGTTCCATTAATGGAAAATTGTCTTGACCAAACACATATTCTACGTGTCCACCAGTATTATCATCCCATTTGATTCCTCTTACTTCGTAAGGGACATCACCAATTCCATCACCGTTACTATCTGGATCACTATAATCGTCCCAGTAGTTGCCCACTTCACCGTTATCCCAGAAGTTTCCTGCTCCTAAGATCTCCCAGTTTGTGGAAACATGTCTGTTATTATTAATCAATGTGTTGCGATAGAAAGTATTGTATTCAGCTACAAGATGATTTCCGCCGATAGCTATTCCATAGCCAGAATTGCTTCCTGTATAATTACATATTAGATTATCATGAAATACATTGTAAGATCCATCACCCATCAATATACCCCAAATATAACCTCCGTCTAGAATGTTTCCAGATACCGTGTTGTTTGAGGATGTGTGACCATAAAATCCAATCCAAATACAACTAAAATTGTTGTATTGAATAATGTTGGAATTTGAGTATTCTAGAAAAATTCTGTAAAATGAGTTGCCAGAGATTTTATTATAGGATCCCTTTAAGTTTATTTCATCATTTATTTTGTTTCCTATTATATTGCTGTAGAGACTTGTTATTTGAAGATCTCCATTAAAAATTGTATTTTGAGAAATAGTTTGGTTGGCACCTTTTACTGATATAGAATTAAAAAGTAAAGATTCTGAGACTATTGAATAAGACCCAACTAATGCTAGACTAGATGTCATAGTGCAGTTGATAATTTTGGTACCATTTCCTATTATTGAGATGGCTGCTCCTGGAGAAGGAGTTTTAATTGTTAATCCAGAGATTGTGATGTTATTTGATTCAATTATTAATGATGTATTATATGTTAGATAAGGAACATAAAATAGAGTAGTATTGAGTAAAAGTGGATGCAAATTTAGAATTGCATTTTCTTTGCTAATGATTGAAATTGTTTTATCTATTATTAATGTTTGATTAATGGGGCCATCATATGTTCCAGGTTTTAATAATATTGTATCTCCCTGATCTGCATGATTGAGAGCCTCATTAAATGTCATGTAATCATTTGGAACAATAATCGTTCTGGTTTGTGCTTCTGCAAATTCAATTCTTGGAAAAATCAAATAGACAGAACAGAGAAACAAAACCAAAATTAACGCAGATATCTTTTTCATTTTATTTCTTCTTTCCAAGTTTGTTTCTAATAATCATAATCACCAAAGATGAAAAAATTAGAACTATGGACAGAATTGTTTGGTAAGGAAACTCTGCAATAGTATCCATTTCAAGCGGATTTGTTAGTGGATAATTGTCGTATCCCGCAATAAAACTTACGTCGCCACCTAGATTGGTGTCCCATTTGACGCCAGTTATTGCATATGGTGAATCGCCAATTCCATCTTCATCATTATCGGTCCCGATATAATCAGCCCAATAGTTACCTAATGTTCCATTGTTCCATGAAGTCCCAAATACATTATCATTAATTCGTACTTTACATGAATCCAATGCTATAGAGTTGCAATAAAAAGTGTTATTTATCGATCCATCTTGAAAAGATATAGCAACGCCAGTATTGGCTATATAATTTCCATAAAAGGTGTTGTTGGAGCAACTAAAAACTGTTCTAATTGCATTATTGACAAAACCAGTTATGTTGTTTCCATAGATTATGTTGTCAGAACATCTACTGAAAAGTGCTATACCTTCGTTACCTATAAAGGGGATTTGATCTGCCCAAGAAGCTGGTCCAGAAATAATATTAAATGATAATATGGTTGATTCAGCATTGTCCATTTGTATCGGAAGAAGGCATTCAATAGTATTTTCAGATATTATGTTTGACGAACCCCTAATCATTATTCCATAAGAGCTACCAGTTACTATGTTATTTCTGAACATAATTTTTGAACCGTTCAACATTATAGCTTGAGAATTAAGGTCTGTAAGTAGGTCCATGAATCTGTTGTTATAAATTAGGATCTGCGTGGAGTCTTGAAGGGTTATGCCTGTGCAGATTCCATTACTAAATGAATTATTGGCAATTGTTAAATCTGAAGAATTTGAAATTCTAACGCCTGTTTCTCCTTTTTCAAAAAATATATTTCTGATAGTAACGTTTTCTTGATTATCAACGATTATTCCGTTGTTTCCATCGTCAAATCCTTTGATTCGACTTGCATTTCCTTGAATAGAATACCCTTGTCCATCAAGTATAACATTATCGCACTGAATAACAAGTGTAAAATTAACTATATTTTCTTTTAATTCGTAAATGTTGTTCCTTCTCTCGATTAATGATGTTGTAGGTTGAATGTTTCCATCACTTCTTATGTAAATTTGGGGAAGATCAGGACCTGGATCTGGAAAAAAATTTCCATACGTTAAATGAACTAATTGAACTCCTATAGATAACTGAAGAACTAGGATAAAGACAATTATTGTTGCCCTTCTAACCCCCACTACAAATCCCAATAATACCTAGTTTTCTGAAAATAAAGGCATTTTTGTCAACAAAAATTGACTAAATCCGTTTTGTGAGGTCAAGAAAATTTGACTTTCTTAAAGTTTAGTTTCGGTTATCTCTCTCTGGGTTGTTTTTGTTTTTTTGAGGAATAGTAGTAAATCTATTTTGTAAATACTTAGTTTTGGTGATATCAGTTGGGTTTTAGTGTTGTTTGCCATGAATGTGGACATTGTCTATACGAAGGAAGAGATATGATTCATCTTTTTAGATTAAGACGAAAAATAAACAATAGATGTCCGGGATGCGGAAGAAAACTTTCGATCCGTCCCTTTAGCATAACAGTCGAAGACAAAGAATTAACCAAAGAATGGTTCTCACAAAAATTCTAAATGTTAAAAATTGATTTTTAAGAATAAACGTTAAGGTTTTTTCTTTTTAGTTTTATCATTGAAATTATAATTGTTCCAATTGCTATTGTGAGAATAAAAGCGGATTGACTGAATTCAGGAATATTTCCATTGTTAATCTCGACGAGAGTCAATGATACCGAACCTTCAATAAGAGTTCCATTTTGGAGTGCTTCAGCTTCTATTGATAATTCATTAAGAATTCCTATTTCTTGATCCCAATAGAAACCTAAATTCAAAGCCGAATAATCCTCATCTTGGCTGAAATTATATGAATATATTAATTGGTTTGTTTGTCTAGAACCCCACGGATATGTCTGAATTATTGTCTCGTTTATTGTTTCATCAATTTCAGTTTCATAAAGTGGATTACCTGCGATTAAATCTGCAGAAAGTAACCAATTCTTTAAGTCTCCTTCTCCAGTAACTATATCTACTGAACCTGTCAACACTTTTTGTGTATTATTCTCATAATTTATTGTGAATTGGCCAGTAACATTTGTTCCAGAAATATCCTGAATAGTAAGAGTAATTAGGTCTCCTTCCAAAAAATCCCTAAAAATAAAATCTTCTGGAGATTCCTCTAAGTCATAGTTCCAATCTAAATCAAGTCCATATTTGAACCAATCACCTTCAGAAACACCTACTGTCCTAACTTGGGCAGCAGACAACTGAACAAACATTATTGACAATAACATCAAAACCAGAGATATTAGAATAACTTTAGTAAATTTCAAACCACGAATGTCTCCTTGTTTTAACTCCCAAAATCAAGTTCTATCTAATAAGATATATGATAGAGAATAGCTTTCACCAGTAGTCTACAATTGGAAGAAAATGACAAAGAAATATAAAAAGAAATCAAATTTCAATTTATTTTTTAATTATCCCTTTTTGTATGTAATTTCCATTAATACTACAATTAAGTTTGGAGATATCTTAGTTCCATTTTTTATGGAAAGTCTTATTTTATTTTTAAGACTATATACTTTTGGAGGTTTTATGTCATCTTTTTTGATTTTAGCAAGTTATTTGCCTAAGACTTGGGCTACTTTGGTTAAAGATCCTAAAAATCGTTTAGAGGTTGCTATTCCGATTGTCGATAATCTTGGTGGAAAAATTGTGTGTGCTTTTTTAGCTTTTGGTGAATATGATTCTGTAGCAATTGTTGATATGCCTGACGATATAACCGCTGCTTCACTTTCTATGGCTTTGTCAGCAAGTGGAGCTTTCAAGTCAGTTAAAACTACTCGGTTGTTGGATTGGAAAGATGCAGTAGAAGCGATGAAAAAAGCAAAAAAAGTCTTATTTAACTTACCAAATGATGCCCCAATATTCCTTAAACGAGTTTGAGAATATGCCATACTAAAAGCATAATGGAGGTGATTTTTTGGCTGTTGTGAAAATAATTGAGTTAATTGGAAGTTCCCCTAATAGTTGGAGTGAAGCTGCTCAAAATGCAGTTACAGAGGCCGGAAAAACTATCAAAGGAATTAAGAGTGTACATGTAAAACGATGTACAGCTAAAGTCAGAGATAACAAAATAGTTGAATACAATGTGAATGTTAAAATAGCTTTCATGGTAGAACGATAGTTTCAAAATTCCTCCGAATTTAGAAAACAATACCTAAATTCAAAATAAACCAAATATTTGAAAAACAGAAAGCAGCATCCCGATCAAAAATAAAACTTAGCCATCAGGGGGAGATATGCTAGTTTAAGATCAGGATGCCACCTTCTTCTGTAAACAATATGAATTACTTAAGTTTTTTTCAGAATTAAAATAAATTAGGAAATAAGTAAAGCTGCTAAAATTCGACTCAGTATCGGAATAAAACCTATTACAATTAATTTTGATATAAAACTAACATCAATCGGCCATTCTTGGGCGTTTTTTACCTTTTTTTCTTGAATCTGTAAACTAAAAAGAGTAGCAAAAACTGAAATAGTCTGATTAGCGTCCTTTTTCCCTGTTGCTTCATTTAAAACTTTAAGCAAACTTTCTGTCTCCTTCGAAATATTATCTAACTCTTTATTCTTAATCTTCAACAACGTATTATGAATATTGAAAAAAGGAAACAAAATTCCAACCACTCCAATTACAACAAAAACAAGATACGGCGAAACTATAATCTGATAAAGACTTAATGTCTGGATGTTAGTAAAAAAAGAGAGATTAGCAATTAATACCCCAATAAAATAAAAAAGTCCAAACCACAAGGCAAACATACTCAATTCACGAAACCTTACAAATGTCTGTTCAGACAAAGAGACACTTAAAGGCTGACGAGAAATAAGAAAAATAGTTAACCAAATCGAAGCAAACATCCAAATTGCGGTTCCACTCATAAGCGTTGCAAACAAATCAATAACCAAATTCCACAAACCAATCAAATCTATCCCCTCAATGAATATTCTTTCCATTGCTGGAAAAGCCCCTGTAAAAAAAGTTAGAACTATTCCAACAACAACACATGGAAAAATACTAAATGCATATTTTTTTAAACGCCTAGAAAAACTGCTGTATTCTTCATTGTCCAGCTTTATCAAAGACCTGAAATTCACCAAAATTTTCTGTAACGTATTCTGAACATAAAATGAACCAACAAAAATCAGAAAAAACATTCCAAAAACTAGAACATAGATATTAGGATCAAATAGATAGGATGTCGATAATCCATTAAATGAGTAAACTGCAAGACCCGTTAACCAAACCAAAAAAAGAAACAAAAAACGAACTGCTAATTGAAGACGAAAATTTTCTTTGTCTACTGGAAAAAAACTAAACAAGAACTCAGTCCATAACATATCTTTAGGCAACAAAGACACCTACAATCTATAGAATCATAATCAAATCTCTAATCAAATTTATGCAAATTTTACCGACATTTCAATCATAAAGCCAAATACGCTCACACCCAACATCTATGAAGTCTGTGCCAATTTCACAGTTCCTAAAATTTGAAGGTTGAAAGTCTTTTTAATTGATGGTTTTCTCATTTTTCCTATTCTTTGAAACTTTATTTCTAATTAAAACGGCACAGAGCACCAAAATTAAGATTGAAGGAAGAATTGCCAATGAGGAAAACTCTGGGATGAATGGATCTGAGTTGCCATAGTAACCGAATCCAGAACAGTAAACAATTTCGCTTGTATCTCCCCAAACCCCAACTTGCATACCCTCATTGCCACCAATCGTTTCGTTGAAAAAGAAATGAAGCTGCCATAAAGGATAAAGTGTCAATGGATCTCTTTCAATTTTGCTAGGAAAATTATTTTCGTCAAAACGAAATGGCACCATATACATATTCACATCATAAGGTGCATTTGATAAATCAGGAACCTTTACTGTCTTAATCGTACCATTCTCATAAACGATTCGAAACTCATAATTTTGAGCAGCTTCAAATGCTATTTGAAAAGCTTCCTCAGAGGAAATCTCACTAAGTCCACTAACAATGTAGAGTCCCCAAGTATCATGAAATGATTCGAAAGCACCATAACGAAAATCTATATCCACCCTTTTCCAGTCCATTACAACATCCCCTTCGGTATAAATCCACTTGATGCGTGTTTCGTTACCATCATTCGAAACTTGAAAGGTTACATTTCCTTCTGTAAACTCTGTAGGTGAAACTTCATTAACGCTGTTCAGAATATCTAGCATTGGCAAAAGATATGAAGCATTATTTCCATAATTTCTTTGAAAAAATGTTTGATATTGTTGAAGTATTACCTTAGCTCGACCGAGTGTGTCGGTTGGTTGTGCCTCAGAATAAATGTAGTCTTCTTCATCGTAGGACCTTAAACTTTCAAAACCAGGTGGAACGACGGATGGCGGCACCACAGAATATTTTGTTAGGTCAAGTCCAACAACATTGGATAGAAAATCGAAAAGCTTAGCATTAGCGGCAGATTCACTGGACAGAAATTCGTAAAGCTCCGCGTTATCATCGGATTCTGATGAATAAGCAGTAGGTACCTGAAAAAGAAGAAACCCGAAAACAAGAACTGTAACAATAGTAGCTTTGCTGTGCTGCACTAAAAGCACCAACAACACAGTGAATCATTTTGAAAAGAAAAGTGTTTTTGTCAAGAAATCTTGACCAACTATTTTTCTGGGTTACATTGTTAGTTATTGACTAATCTTAAGATCGTTTATGAAATAGCCTCTTTTTGATTATCAATACAGATAAAGTGGTAACTAAGAATAATGGAAAAAGGGTCTGTGAAGGAAATTCTGAAATATAATCTACGGGAGTGTATTGTTCATTAGCTGCGCTTGGAGCAAAATTTCCTGGAAAATTGTACGTGTGTCCCCCTATTGCATATATTGTGTCATTTAAAACTGCAACCCCAAAATTGTATCTTCTTGTTGGTATATCAGCGCCTAAGTTCCAGCTGTCAGTTTCAGGATCATAAATTCTAACAAAGGTTTGATCTTCTCCTTGTCTGAGATTTGATGGATTGCCTAAGACGTATATTCTTTTAGGAGCATAGACTCCAGATGTAATAACTGCAGCACCTCCGTCTACACTTGTTATTGGATATGTTCCTGTGCTCCATGTATCGGTTTCAGTGTCATATATCTGGTTTAGGTTGTAATGTTGATCCTCTGAAAGTCCGCCGAAAACATAGATTTTATTTTCATAAACTGCTGAAGTACAACCGCCAAAGGAAGCAGCCTTGGGTGGAGACGTTTTTGTGATCCAAGTGTCTGTGGCTGGATCATAGACCTCATTTGATGTTCCACTTATGACATAAATTTTATTTTCCACAACATTAGCTGTAAGCCACCCGCTAGCTATGGGCATAGAAGTTTTTGTTTCCCACGTGTCTAATTTGGGATCATAGACTTGATTTACTGCTGTAAAACCTTCAGCTGTTTTTCCACCTATACAATAGATTTTATTTTGATAGACAGCTGTAGCGAAAACTATTCTAGGCGTAGGCATAGATGTTTTGCTGATCCATTCTTCTGTTGTGGGGTCATATTCTTCATTTGTTCCAACATGTCCACCTATGTCATTATTACCTAGAACAGCTGAACCAGGTATACTTGGCATAAATCCACTTGCAGTCGTTCCACCGATAGCATAAATTTTGCCATTAACTACGGCAACTCCAAGACCACTTCTAGCTGTAGGCATCGAATCTAAAATATTCCATGAATCCTCCTCAGTTGCCCAAACAGATTCAGTTAGCAATATTAAACAACAGAAGCCAAACAAGACAACAAAAGTGAACCTGCTTTTCATTTTTTTCTTTCCAGAATAAATTTACGCCTATAAATTATCGATAACACAAAAACAATAGGTATTACAACAACTGGAATTGTCAATAGAGGAAACTCTGGAATAACGTTGTAAAATTCATTATCAATTCGGGAAGATTTGCCAACATTGTTTTCTGCAATTATAGTCCAAAAAACATTTGTGTCTTTGGGATAAGCCTGAATTTCTGCAGAATAAATATTGCCTTCAGCTTTGGTCATTGTTAGATTGCTCCAAGAACCCGAATCGACTGAGTAGCTAAGAGTTACTTCTTTTATTCCACTTTCATCGTAAACATTTGCCTTGATAAGATTAGTATATGTTGAGTTTTCGATAGGACTAGAAGGAGTTCTAGTAACATTCCAAATTATTGGAATCTCACTGTCGGTCTTTACCAACAAAACATCAGGGGTAGTATCTCCTTCAATTGAGGTTCTGTATCCAGCTAAAACATAATCACCATTACTTGCCTGTATCAAACAATTAGCAGCACTAAACCATTCTATTTGAGGCTCATAACTCTGATAAAACAGTATATCTCCATTTACATCAGTCTTGATCACCCAAAAATCTCCACTGATTGCGAATCCTCCGTCAGAAGTTTCAGCAACCGATGTAGGAGAAAGGAGTTGAATATACGAAGGGCTTGGTTGTTTATTCCACTCTACATTTCCATTTTCGTCTGTTTTTACCATCCAAATAGAACCATTCTCGACTGAGGTTGAGCTTCCTATCAAGATATATCCTCCATCGATTGTTTGTAATAATGAAGAAGCTTCATCGAAACCAGATCCGCCATAAGTTTTATTCCACTCCATGTTTCCAAGAGAATCAGTTTTTACTAACCAAAAATCTTCACTGCCAGCACCAAACGATTCAGTATATCCAGCTAAGGCAAATCCTCCGTCACTTGTCTGAATCATAGACAAAGGATTATCATTTTCTGCTCCTCCATATGTCTGATTCCATAATATGTTTCCATTCTCATCTGTTTTTACTAAATAGAAATCTGAAAATCCAGCTCCGATACCATAGGTACGTCCCGCTAAGGCATATCCCCCATCATTGGTCTGAACCAAAGAATTTGCCATTGAACCGCTATATTCTGTCCCATTTTCAAAAGATAATCTATACCCGTAGGTTTTGTTCCACAGCATATTTCCATTATTGTCAGTTTTAACTAACCAAAAATCATAGGACAAAAATTCTGAGGAAAGATTACCAAAGGATGTTGTATCTCCTACTAAAGCATAACCGCCTTCGCTTGTTTGAATTACTGATTTGGCAGTGTCAGCACCTGCTCCACCATAGGTCTTATTCCAAATCAAATTTCCATTCTCATCTGTCTTAATCAAATAGAAATCCTGTAAACCCGCTCCATAAGACATAGTAAATCCTGCTAAAGCATATCCTTCATCAGTAATCTGAATCACTGAATAGGCTCGATCGTCATTTATTCCTCCATAGGTGTGTTGCCATATTTCAGAAGCCAAAACATTGTTTGAAATCAAAACCAAAGAAGATACTAAAATGCTAGAGATTAAACACATAGAAAATAAGACCTGATATTTTCTCATTTTTCTGCCTCTATAAACACATTGTTTCCTAACTAAGAGTACTAATATTACTATAATAACAGCAAAGAAAAGGATTTTTGTCAAGAAATATTGACTAAAATAGATTCTTTTTTGGTGAAAATAATTTGACTTGTGCTTAAGGAGAGAAACTATGCTATTACTCCTTTTGTTCCTCTTATCTCAAAGTGTTTATCCAGAGCGATATGAGTGATGTGGTTGAATGTGAAATATATCGATGTGTCGGTGCTATTGCTTGTCTGTATGTAGTTAGCTCTGTCCATTTTGTAGTATTTGTCGATTACGGTAAGTTCTCCCCAAATTAGGTCATTTGGAATTGTTATGTTACAAAAAGTATCTTCAGGGGGTCCTCTAAAATCAAATTCAACAAAGTTATAATTAATGTCCGTATAGTTTTCAGGGACTTGAGGCAAGTTAACAGTAGGCGCAGAGGAGTAATTGCTTTCAATAGTTACGATGTAAGTTTTCTCTCCAACTGAAAGAGGATATGTATATAATTTAGCTTCTTTCTGTAAAAAAACATTGACCAAAGCTAGTTTTATTTACCAAGACTCTTAGACCAACTTGTTCTTTCGCCTATATGTAAGATTTTTTTGTTTTATATTATTTAGTATTTGGCTTCTCGTTTTGTGTGAAGAGGATTACATAGTGGAGACACCCATAAACCATACTCAAAGTCCGTCCGTTGTTGTTGGCTAAATTTTATCCACAACAATAAGTGAAATAGGAGTGGAATAACTACACCATGACTATATCTGTAATGACAAACCAATATATTTTAGCTCGACAGATTTCATATTGGATATTTTTTCGATTGGTGAGATGAGATGGTTGGTACTGTTAAAATCGAGGATGGGCATCTTATTTTTGAATTGCATGGGATTGACGAATTTCTCAGCATCAAAAGAAGTATTAGCATTCCATTGAAACACGTGTTATCTGTCTCTACGATGAAGGTTCCATGGAAACCCTTCAAGCAGATGAGAATTGTAGGCGCATCGCTTCCAGGAGTGGTTAAAGATGGAAGGTTCTTATCATCTGATGGAATGATGTTCTTTGAGATGCATGATCCAAATAAGTGTATCACAGTCTCTCTTGATCATGAACGCTACAAAAAAATAGTTTTTGAAGTCGATGATAAAGAAGAAACGGCAAAAAAGATCAATGCTGCAATAGGATCAAAAGGAAGATAAGGGATAAATTTTAATCCCAAACCCAAATAGAACAATGAAAAGTCCCAAGAAATGTTGTTCCAACGACATTAGATTATAGAAAACCAGAACCATGAAGCATATGGATAATTATCACAATGTAGAACGAAAAGGATAGGCCAATATGTACATATTTTCTGGTTTGAGATTTGATTT
>JARRMA010000005.1:0-10266 GCA_037386505.1 Candidatus Bathyarchaeota archaeon | reverse complement strand
ATTTTGGAATAGCTGTTATAGAAAACAAAATATACATTATTGGAGGAGACCGCGGCAATTATGATATTGGAATAACAACTACTGCCATAAACGAAGTCTATGATCCAGCAACTGATACTTGGGAAATGAAAACTTCGATGCCTACAAGAAGAATGGCAGTATCAGCAAATGTTGTAGATGGAAAAATCTACGTGATAGGGGGAGGAGAAAAAACGCCTAATACCAATTTAACCCCCACAGCGGTAAACGAAGTTTATGATCCTGAAACAGATAAATGGACTACTCGTGAGCCAATTCCAAATTCTGTAAATTATCACACTTCTGCAGTTGTTGACAAAAAAATTTACGTAATGGGCGGCGCGGTTAATGTTAATCTAAACCAGATATACGATGTTGAAACTGACACTTGGAGTAGTGGGGCTCCTCTTCCTATTGGTGTTGATTCTGCAGCGACAGGAGTAATCACTGGAACCAATGCTTCAAACAGAATTTATGTTATAGGTGGAAAGCAGAATCTTGATGCTGTAAAACTGAATCAAGTGTATGATCCAGAAACAGATACCTGGACCAGTGGTAAACCAATGCCTACTGCCCGTTATGGCTTAGGAGTGGCAGTAATAGATGACACATTATATGCCATAGGCGGTCGCGAAGGTTGGATAAGCTGGCCTATATCGGCAGCAAACGAAAAATACACTCCAGCAGGATACATTCCAGAGTTTCCATCATGGACCCTACTAATTTCAGGGTTAACTATCGTTTTGATATTATCGATAACTTTTAAACAGAGATTAAAAAGGAGGAAAACATGAACAAAATCAAACTATTACTTTCCATTTTTCTTATTTCTTTCCTTGTTTTGGCATCTTTTCCTCAGATTATTGTGAAAGCACAAAACAGCATGATTTACATTAGAGCTGATGGAACAGTGGAGGGAACAGATAAAATTGTCAGAGATGGTAATTTTTACTCGTTAGTTGAAGACTTAAGTTTCTCTATTGATATCATGGATGTTTTTATTACAATCGAGAAAGACAACATAATTTTTGATGGCAACCAGAAAACTATTCAGGGAACAGGAAACGGTATTGGAATAGAAGCTCGTGGAAGGACAAATATAATCGTAAAAAATTTGCGAATAATTGATTTTGGAATTGGCATTGAAGTTCGCTCCAAAGATCCTGAACAAAATACAACAGGTTCAAACAATCATTTTTTGAACAATTATATCGACGCAAAGTACTTTTCGTTAGACCTGAACACAAATAATGGAACAGTTTCAGATAACACGTTAATCTCAAGAACCAACAAATACGGCATCATTTTCAATGGTAATAATACAGTTTTTTCCAATAACAAGTTCGTTGCTAGTGGACTAATAGTCTATGAAGCTCTCGTGGGTAATATTTTCTTTAACAATACGATAAACGGAAAACCCTTAGTTTATCTTCAAAACCAGTCAAACCAGATAATAGATGAGGCTGCACAAGTAATCCTAATGGACTGTAATAGCATAACAGTCAAAAATGTTAACACAGCTGCACAATTAAGAGTTATAATAAATCTATTTAGTACAAATAACACAAAAATAACAAACTGCACGGGAAATATCGCCCTATCAAACTGTCACAATAATATTATAGTTGACAATCAACTTGAAGACAAAGCATCAATGGTTTCATACGATAGCGCATGCATCAAATTATCGGTCTCAAACAATAACACCATAAAGGGTAATTCGATAGTTGCAACTGGAAGTAGAGGAGTTAGCCTCATTGGTTCATCGTATAACAATGTTCAGGGAAATCAAATTTCTTCGACAGGAGAAGCTGGAGTAGAAATTGAGTTAACATCCTTATTCAATTACATAAAAGAAAACAGCATAATTTGTTTGGAAGATGGAATTTACATCAATGGTGCCCGAAACACTTTTGTCCTAAACAACGTGATTACAGATTGTAAAAACGGAGTTAAGCTGTTTAGTTCACTTGAAAACAGTTTAGTGGCAAATAACATTTCAAGATGCACCCAATATGCTGTTTATCTTGCAAGGTCAGATAACAATACTTTCTACTATAACAATTTTGTAAATAATCCCACGCCCTTTTATGAGGAACATGACTTTTACTATCCTTTTCCCAGTACATATTATTCTGAAGGAAACAGATGGGACAACGGTGAAGAAGGAAACTACTGGAGTGATTACACTGGAACAGACAATGATGGGGATGGTATCGGTGATAGCCCACATTTTATTTATGAAAATAAAATCGACAATTACCCTTTAATGGATCCAGTCGATATTTCAGAAATTCCAGAATTTACTTCATGGACAATCCTACCATTATTGTTAGTTGCCACTTTGTCTGTGATTTTTGTTAGAAGAAAAATTTTTCTCTCAAACAAGAGAAGAATAAATAACTTGACAAAAAAGGTTTTATTGATTCTAAGCATAGAACTCGAATAAAATGTATTTGAAAGAAATCAGATTCTTTGTTTCAATTTTTATCCTAATTATTTTAATCTATTCGATTAATTGTTCTGTTTTTGGTCTACAAATTGAATCTTCTCTTAGTTCAAGTTCAGATCATGAACCATTCTATGTTGGTGTAACTTATTGTGGCGATTCAGTAGCAGAGGCAAAACAGTTAATTGATAAAGTAAAAGATTACACTAATCTTTTTGTTATTCAATCTGGATCACTCCAGTTCGGTCATCGACTAGATGAACTTAAACAAATTATTGATTATGTAGTTGATTCTGATTTATACTTTATAGTATATTTAGGTAATTTTCGGGAATTTCTTGATGGCTTTTTTGGGATTTTTGATCCTCTATGGGAAAATTATTTTCTGGGAATTTATTTTGGGGATGAACCTGCAGGAAAAATGTTAGACGAAGATACAAATTTCCTTAGAGGTTCTTCTCAAGATTTTATTGATAAAAGAATTGATGGTAGTGTAAAAGTAACGTTCAATACCATTTCACCTTATGAGGTACGTGATCCAAAGATCACCTACTACAAAAATGGAACCATATTCGTCGAAAAAGATGATTCCGTTAATTCTCGAATCATTTACGCTACCTATCATACTAATGGATCAATATCAGTCAAAATTAGGGAACTTATTGGATCATCTGTATATTATGGAGACAAAACAGACATTCCTTATTCATTTGAAACTGTTCAAAATATGTATCCTTTTAATAGTTATAGTGAAACTGCAGATTTGTTTGTTGACCTTTATCAATCTATACTTAATGAAACTAAAGAATACGATAATGTGGCTTACTTTACTTCTGATTATGTTCTTCATTGGTTTGATTACAAAGCAGGATATGATGTTGTACTTGCCCAGTTTGGTTGGAACCATACTTTAGCTCAGGATATAGCATTGGTTAGAGGTGCAGCAAACCTTCAACAGAAGGATTGGGGAGCTATAATTACTTGGAAGTATAATAATCCACCATATTTGGACACCGGAGAAGTAATTTATAACCAAATGAAAACTGCATATGAGTCAGGAGCAAAATATGTTGTTGTCTTTAATTATGCAGAAAACATGAGCAACACATATGGTACACTTCAAGATGAACATTTTGGGGCTTTAGAGCAGTTTTGGAACGACGTCGTACAAAATCCCAGTGTTGAGCACGGTTCTATTGAGGGTGAAGCTGTTTTGGTTTTACCCAAAAACTATGGTTGGGGAATGAGAAACTTTAATGACACAATATGGGGAATACATGATACTGACGAGAAATCAGAACAAATATGGAATTTACGATCCTCCTTATTCGAAGAATATGGTTTGAAGTTAGACATCGTTTTTAACGACCCAGAGTTTTCGGTGGAAGGAAAATATAATCAAACATACTATGCAGCTATAGAAAAAAATGATCAGATTCCAACAACTTGGGTAGCAATAGTGTTAATTGGATCCATTATCGTTGCAGTTCCTATGCTTTATTTTGCAAAGATCAAGAAGCCAACTAATAAGATTAAATGACTTTATAGCCATTATTTTTAGTCAAAATTTCTTGACTTAAAAAGACTAAATTTGGTCAACTTTTGTTGACAAAAATGCCTTTATTTTCAAAAAAGCATTGTAATATTTGGGGTTTGCAGTGGGGTTTAGAAAAGCAACTTGTATTGTAATTGTGATTTCTCTATTTTTATTTAGTTGTTTATCTAACGCTGTTTTTTCATTATCTGATGGTTGGATTGAATGGAACAGAATGTATAGGGGAACAGAGGTTGGATCATTGGTTCAAACTTCTGATGGAGGATATGCATTTTGTGGAAAAACCAATGTAACTGATCCTCAGGGTGATTTTTTGTTAACCAAAATTGACAGTTTAGGAAACGTAGAATGGAATCAGACTTACAGTGGAATAGCTTATGAACAAGCCAATGCGATGATTATTACTTCTGATGATGGATACGCACTCGCTGGTCCCACTTCATCTTTTGGGAATGGATTAAGAGATTTTTGGTTAGTTAAAACAGATAAGGATGGCAACATAGAATGGAATCAAACTTATGGGGAAACAGGTCCTGAAGTTCCTTACTCTTTGGTTCAGACTATAGATGGAGGATATGCGCTTGTTGGAGTAAGGCATAGTATAAGTAGCGACGGGTCAGATTGTTGGATGGTTAAAACAGATTCTGAGGGTAATATGGAATGGAGTAAAACATTAAGTGGCAGACAGGTAGATAGCGCTTTTTCGGTTATTGAAACTTCAGATGGAGATTTAGTTGTATTATGCAAAGAATATACTCAAAATGCAAATTATGCTTTTGTATCATTAACTAAAATGAATAGCCTGGGAAATATTGAATGGAAACAAAGTTATGAAGGCACGTTTGGAAATTATTGTTTTTCATTGATTGAAACCTCTGACGGTAAGATTGCTTTTACTTGTCCGAATTATTTGTTTGACTCGGGAGGAGGAGATTTTTGGCTAGTTAAAATGTCTAAAGAAGGAAATGTTGAGTTAAACAAGACTTATGGCGGTTCAGAAAAAGATGTCCCCTATTCTTTAATTGAGACTTCTGATGGAGGGTTTGCTCTAGCAGGCTCTACAGAATCTTTTGGTCACGGAAATACTGATTATTGGTTAGTTAAAACAGATCCTGAAGGAGAAATGGAGTGGAGTAGATTTTATGGAGAACCAGAACATGAAATCTGTTATTCTTTAATTCAAGCTTCAGATGGGGGATACCTTTTAGCGGGAAACGAGTTAATTTGGGATACACATGAAGAAACCATTTGGCTAGTGAAAACCAACATACAAGGAATATCAGAGTTTCCTTTACAAATAATTCTAGTTGTAGGATTAACTATTGTTTTGGTTTTATTGATAATTTATAGAAATAGATTTTCGGGTAAGAAAAAATGGTTGAAATAGATAAGAGGGGAATAGGATTACTGATTACTATTTTTGGAGTCATAATTTTGTTTTTTGGCTTATTACTTGCTTTATTTGATACATGGACTCATTATGTTGGTCCTACCGCAATTCCGGTTATAGAGCATCATGGAAATTATTCGTTAGGTATAGGGTTGGTTTTAGTTGGGATAGCATTTACAATTTTCGGGAGCACAATATGGTTAAAGACAAAAAGAAAGAGATAAAAAATGAAGAAAAGTAAACTCACTTTTTCAGTTTTATTTGTTCTTTGTTTGTTTCTTTCAATATTTTTTTCTCAAGATTTCTTAAATGAATCTTCTTTGTTGCTGTTCCAGTTTTGGAACAAAGTGTTCCTCAGGGAGAGCTAAATGATGTTAAAACCATAATATTACAGTGGAATTGTCTATGAAACTTGGAAAGCATTTAGTTTTTTCTTTGTTTCTTTTTGTTATTGTTTTAGGTGCTGTTTTTATTGGAAATGTTAAGTTAATTAAAGCTGAGTCTAAGACAATTGTTGTTCCTGATGATTACTCTTCAATTCAAGAAGCTGTAGATAAAGCATTAGAAGGTGACACAGTATTTGTTAGGAACGGATTTTACATTAATCAAACAGTAATTATTGACAAACGTATATCGTTGATTGGGGAAAATAAAACAAGCACAACAATAATAGGTGATTGGAGTCTAAATGGAACAGTAGTTTTAGTTCTTCATGATGGGGTTATTGTTCAAAATTTTTCATTGGCTAGTGTTGATAATTCAGGGTTAAGTGGGAGAGCAATTCATCTTCTTAATGTCAATGGTTGTTTGGTTTCAAACTGCATTTCTTTGAATAACGGTATAGGAATTTGGCTTTATGACTCTTCAGAAAACATAATAGAAAATAACTACATTATAGGCGAGCATACTATTCCATTCAGTGCTGGAATAAAACTTCAATATTCTCACTCTAACAGTATTTGTAGAAACAATATAACCGATTACGAAACTGGATTTGGAATTGTTATAAACACTTCAAATAAGAATAATTTAACTATAAACCAGATTTCAAACAATTATCATGGAATCTGGCTTAACGCATCAAATACAAACAATCTAACTTACAATAATGTTTCGTTGACCCGTAACATATTCGTTACATCTTCAGACAATGCAATATTGGGGAGTTTTGGAATACGACTTTTTTCTTCAACTGATAATACCATATTAGGAAACATTGTTTTATCTATTCCAAAAGGCATTCAAATTGTTGCCTATTCAAAGTTTAATCTAATAGAAAATAATACAATAGCAAATAGCACTTATGGACTTGAACTAGCTCATAATTCATCTAATAATCTATTTGAGAAAAACAAATTATCAAACAGTCAATATGGATTAATCATTAAATATGCTTCAAACAACACGATATCAGCCAACAACGTAACAAACAATGAGGTTGGAGTCAATCTTGAACAGTCATATGATAATCTTGTCTACCATAATAACTTCATAAATAACACCATACAAATTTCTAACAACGATTCAATATCTGAAAATAAATGGGATAATAGTTCAGAGGGAAATTATTGGAGCAATTTTAACAGCACAGATAATAATGGAGATATCATAAGTGATACACCTCACATAATAGACCAAAACAATCAAGACAACTATCCATTTAACGATCCAATAGACATAGATACAATTCCAGAAAATAACCTTACTTTATTCGGGTTTTTATTTTTAGGAATTATTCTTTTAATTATAAAGTTGGTTTACAATAAAAAATTAGTCAAGGTTTCTTGACTAGCCAAAAATTTATTAGAATATTTTTTAGTCAAGGTTTCTTGACAAAAATGCCTTTATTTTCATAAAATAAGACATATTTGGGGTATAAAGTGGAACTAAGTAGAATCTTCATTGGTCCAGCAACTCTGTTTTCTTTTTTTCTACTTAGCTCCCTGATGATTCCTTTAGTTCTTGGTTCCTCAGATAATTGGATTGAAGTAGCTGATTTTAGTCAGAATAGAGCTTTCTTTGGTAATACAAACTCATTTACAATTGAACATTCAGAGTGGAGAATAAATTGGGAATATGAAAAAACTTTGGAGAATTTAACTGCATTTATGCTAGAAGTTAGGGTAGCACAAACAAATCAATTAATTGCCAACTGGAATAATAGTGGAAAAAATGACATTACGAAAGGCGTCATTAACATTTCAGGATATGAAGGAGAAGTCTATCTTTGGATAGGAACAACTGGAAACCACACAGTAATAGTTGAACAAAATACAAACACTATTACAAACATAGAAAGCAATTGGGTTGAAGTTAGCAACTTCAATGGAACAACATGGTCAGAGTATACAGAACACTTTACGATTGATTATTTTGATTGGAGAATAAAATGGAGTTACAAACCTAGACTCGGTGACACAATTAATCCATATTTATTTAGATTGGATGTAAAAAACGCCAGCGGTTACATTGTTGAATTCTTACTTGCATCAAACCAAATTTCTGGAACATTGAACATGAACCAAACAGGAGAATATTACCTCTATATCGACCCTATGCATGCAGAAAATTATTCTATAACCATCGAACAAAATATAGATTCTATTCCAGAATTTCCATCAATGCCTATTCTAGTTTCAGGTCTTTCATTGATTACATTAATTTCGATAATCTATCGGTATAAACCAAAGCAGGAGAAGAAAAGATATGGCCCGCAATAAACCAATACTAGGATTGACTCTTTTTGTTTCTCTAATTCTGTTAATTTCTTTAGTTTTTGGTTCATCGGTGATGTGGAGTCAAATTTATGGTGATGGAAGAGAGATGGCTAAATCTATAGTTGAATCTGATGATGGGGGTTATGTCATAGCTGGAGATACAGGTTCTTTTGGTGCAGGAAATAATGATTTTTGGTTAATAAAAGTTGATTCTAATGGTATTATGGAATGGAACAAAACCTTCGGCGGACCAAGATATGACAGCCTTAGAGCAATGATAAAGACCCATGATGGAGGTTATGCTTTAGTTGGATCTACAACTTCTTTTGGTGGCGGAAGTGAAGATTTTTGGCTAATAAAAACTGACGAAAACGGAATAACTGAATGGAACCAAACCTATGGTGGACCAGGAGACCAATATGCTACTTCGTTAATTGAAACTTCTGATGGGGGATATGCAATTGGAGGTAGTTTTGACCAATCATTAGATGACCCATTTGGGGATACCGCTTTTTGGTTAGTGAAAACTAATCAATTTGGAGAAATGCAATGGAATAAAACATTTAGTGATTCCTCTTTGAATTCTTGTTCTGATTTGGTTGAAACATCTGATGGAGGATACTTGCTGGTTGGAAATACAGGTATGTATTTGGTTGAAGCTAACATTTTGGCTATTAAAACTGATAGCGATGGAGAAATCGAATGGACAAAACGGTATGGGGGAAGAGATCATGCAGGTGCGAACTCTATAGTCAAAACCTTAGATGGAGCTTACGCTATAGCTGGTGATCGTTCTCAGAATTTTTGGTTAATAAAGATTGATGATTCGGGTGACATAGTTTGGGATCAAATTTATGTTAAATCTGGAGTTGAAGAGGCTTACTCTTTGGTTCAAACATCTGATGGAGGATTTGCTTTAGCAGGAGTCATTTCTGGAGTGATAGATAATGAAAACTATATCGATTCATGGATGATTAAAACAGATATAAATGGAAATTTGGTGTGGAACCAAACATATGGAGGAATTGGAGATCAATATATTTATTCACTAATTGAAACATCTGACGAAACATTCGTTTTAGCTGGATTCTCAACCTTCACTTATGCAGGTCCCGGATATTTATGGCTATTAAAAACTGACGAATATGGTTACATTCCAGAGTTTCCTTCATGGATTATTATACCATTATTCATAATTTGCACTATTGCTTTATTTTATTCCAAAAAGAAATTGATTAAAAATTAATAGACTTCAAGTTTTCCTGTTTATTTTCCTCGTTTTTCCCAAAAACGCCTAATCAACGTCATAAACAATGTCAATATCCAAAGAATAAATCTATAGAGATACTAACATTGGAGTTAAGAAATAGAATAAAAAAGAGAAAATGAATTGGTGAACCTAGATAGATTCGGAAGTATCAAGGTTTTCTCTTTTAAATTTCTTTCTTGATACTAAACATAGTAGTATACTCATGACAGAGAACATTGCTGTGGCTACTTCAGCAAATATCAAGATGTCTGTGAATCCATAACTATACTGTTGAACACATATGAAAGTAACAAAAACTGAAACTAATGGAAAAATTGTTCCCACCAGCGAAAATGTGAATCGTTTCTGTTTCAATATGAACAATACTCCCACTAAGGCGAATGCTGCAGCG
Source organism: Candidatus Bathyarchaeota archaeon (assembly GCA_037386505.1). Lineage (GTDB taxonomy): Archaea > Thermoproteota > Bathyarchaeia > Bathyarchaeales > Bathyarchaeaceae > Bathyarchaeum. Next base: position 476 of record JARRMA010000005.1, on the reverse strand, counting down.
ATAAACCCACTAATTCCAAAAATCAAGAATCCAAGTACTTCTGAAGCTATAGTAGAACCGTAGTAATCAAGTAACGCAATGTATTGGTATACACCTAGATATCCTATACTTGCAACAAAAGTTGCTGAAATCATTGTCAAAATAGCTGCCATAGGCAGTAAATCGGCTTGTTTTTGTGGAGTTTCAATTATATCTTGTTGTGTTTCATTTTCTTCAATAGTAAGGGATACTCCACATTTTGGACAAAAAGTGGCATCATCATCTTCTAATTCATTACCACATTGGGGACAATTCAATAAGCTCTCAACCTTTAAAGTTGTAATTCGATGTGAATGGCAATCACTTCAATTTTTATATATAAATTTATTTCAAAATCCTATGAATTTCAATAAGTTCTTGAAGGTCACTGGTATAGCTAAGTCTATTGTGAAACAACACAGTAAGGAACTTAGATCAACAACTCATCGGAAAGGCAG
>JARRMA010000004.1:0-12223 GCA_037386505.1 Candidatus Bathyarchaeota archaeon | reverse complement strand
AACCATAATTAACCATTCTCCACTTAGAAATAGTAATACAATAGCTAAATTGACTTTTGGGTTTGGGGGTTAAAATTTTGCTGTGTATATTTTTTTAACTTTTAGAAATTGACGAATTATCCTTTTCATTTACTCCGAGAATAAAAAGTGTAAGCGGAATGAAACTGATCAATCCCATTATTGAGACCACGATAATATCAACAATGGGAAAAGGTGTTGTGGTTAGGAGTGGTTCGATAATTAGAAAAACAATTAGTCCAATGAATAGCATGCTGGCTTGAAATAATAGTCCAAGACCACTTACATAGCCGAATGTTTTTCGTCGCAACAGTAGTGTCCCGCCGATGATCAAAAATGGAGAGATGGCAAAATCTGAAATGTGAACTGCGAGTTCTATTCCTATAATCTGAATCTGGTTGATAATCAGTTCAATGATTGCGCTGGCAGCTTGGATCATAAAAAGAAGTCCCAATCCGATTAGAATTGTTCCTGAAATTCTCTCATGCACTGCCCCTTTTAACAGCTTTTGTATTTTTTCTCCATTAATAGACGTAAATAATTTGATGATTGCGTACAGACTTGATATAATTAATATCAGATAAAATGGAATCACCCAGTTTAGTGGTATTGCCAGTATGTATATCAAATAATTGTATATGATAAATAGAAGTGAACCGGGCAAGAATAACAAACCAACTAGTTTGCAACGAAGTGTAAAAACAATTGAGACAAGAATAATGGGAAGTCCGATTAGAAGATTCACAAAGTCGTTGGATATGAAGTTGTTAAATAATTCTTCAGTTGGGTAGATTGTAGATCCAAGCAAAATTCCATAGACAGATGTAAACACAAATATGCATGCAATTAATACAGATAAAATGTAAACCACTTTTAAATTGCCTTTGATTGGCAATTTTTCTTCATTTGATTTCATTTTCATTATCTATTATCTTTAAAAGTTTGTAAAGAATTTCTCCTTTTTTTGTCAATTCGTGGTTTGAAATCGTTTTTCTCATTGGACACAAGTCGTCAACTATAACACCTTGATTTTCTAAATACACTACAGGATAAATGTTACAGCCAATTGGTTTTATCTCATATATTTTGCATTTATTATCTGTCTGATTGTAGAAATAGCAGTATCCATTATTGTTTCTGAGTTGATTTAACCCATCATTTTGAATTGTAAATTCTTCTGATCGAAAACCATTCTCTTCTATCCTTTTAATGTCATCTGCTGAAAGCTCCATAAAAGTTTCTTCACAGCAAATTCCACAATTTGAACAAAGCATGTTTGATTTCTCCCTTGTTACGTTTAGGCACCTTTTTTAATCCAAGAATGGTAATTTGGTTTCGATTTTTCGATGAGGTATTGTCTGGTTTTGTCTTCTTTTTTCTTTATATTTTTATTACACCAAGGGCAATCTTTTGGCAGTTGTGCACCCAAAGTCCACTGAAATTGATTCAAGCTGATGTTCCGTTTACATTTCGGACATTGTTTAATTGTTAAAATTTTATTTTTCCCCCCATTTAATTTTTAATTATTAGCATATCTAATTTATCCTGAAAGATGATTTTAGCTTTAAGTATTTCAAATCGGTTCGAATGCATCCTGGTTCGAAGATCATTGGTTGCATATCAGCTCGTTTTTTTCTAATTGTTGACGGAGCTTTTCAATTGCTTCGTAGATTTCTGTTTCTTTTGTGGCTCCTGTGCAAACAAGTTTTCCAGTTGCAAAGATAAGAATCACAACTTTGGGTTCATCCATCCTATAAATAAGACCTGGAAACTGTTCTGGTTCATACATCGTTTTTTTAAGAAAATAGGCAACATCTTCTAGTTCTATTTTCCCAATAAGATTCGCTGAAGCAACCATATTAACTATTTTAATTTCTGGTTTGCTGGGGATGATTATACCGCTTATTTTAAGTTTTTTTATAACCTTTTTTATTGCTTTCACCGCTTCTTTTTCAGATTTGGCTCCAGTGCAAACCATTTTTCCTGTTCTAAAAATTAGGATGGCAGTTTTGGGTCTTTTTAATCTGAAAACTAATCCAGGAAACCTTTCAGGGTTATAATCAACTAATGGGTTAGCCTTAACAATTGCGTTTAGGTCAAACTTCTGATCTAACGTGGCACATGCCACAACATTTTGGATCTTAATTAATGCATCAAAAACATGTGATGATTCCACTTTTAATCGAGTATCTTTTTCTGGACCTTTATTCCATGTTTGGGGTGATCTACTTAATTGTGTATTACTTAATTCCATAATTTTCACTATATTTTTTTAGTAGAATAATCAAAGAAAACGGCAAAAAACGCAATTTCACCAAAATTCTGGATAAGAATCCTACATGTTAATTCAACGGATTCGCAGCATATTAAGCTGTTGTCAAATGATTCCTAATAATGCTTTATTCGACATTTTTATTGGACAGGTCATTCACTCCATATTTCTTTCAAAAAAAGGGAAAGGGGTTGAACGATAATACTTAATATTATCATGAAAATCTGTAACCACAGTCTCTACAGAAAAATCTCTGAATTTCACCATTCTTTGTGTAGCGTATTCCATCTTTCCAGTTTCTTTTACTCTTGCATTCAGGACAGCTTATTTCTTCAATTTTACCTTTTTTCATTTTCTCCAATTCCATGATTTATGTGGATACTCAACCAAACAAAAAAAGGGGAATTTGCGGGAGAATTTGCCACTTTAGATAGTAATAGTTTTTATCTTAATTGCCGCATTCATTTCCACTTATTTTCTTTCAAAAACTCCCTCTTTTTTGGATTTAGATTTTAATATTTTTCTATCTCGTAAGGTTCTGGTTGTCGTTTTCTTTTTTCATCCCAATTTATTATGGCAACTACAATAACGAGAATTATTGTGCCTATAAATAGGAACAATTGAATCTGTGTTTGAGTTATTAGACTGATTGAAAATAAAAAGAACATAAAAGAACCGACAAAAAGCCAAATTATTGCAACGATAATTCTTTGGATAGTAGATTTTTTCATCGTTCTTAAAATTAATTTATGTTCTATTTTGCTTAAGAAATTATGTTAAGGTTTAAGAGGAAGAATTTGTGGATTAATTCTAAATTAAATCTTACATTATTCTATTGGAAGTGTTTTAGTGGAATCAGGAACCAAAGAAGAAAATCTTTCTGAAACAAAAGAGCAAAGCAAGGAATCGAATAAAGTTTTTCTGATCACAGTTGTGATAGTTGCTACTGTAATAATTGGTGTCTTAGGTTATGTTTTATTTGTTAATGGAGGAATCCTTGGGGAAAACCAAGTGTGGTATTTCAAAGGAGCTTATGCAAATTATGAGGGATCTACAAACCTCCCTTTTACTTCAGTTGATTTTTCAATGAGATTAGAAATCGTTGATTTTAATAGTACACATCTAAAAACCTTGTATGATGTCGAATTGGATGCTGGAATATTAGGAAAATTATTGGATGAACAGAACACTACTTGGATTTCAAAGGAGCAAATCAATAAAATTGGATTTGAAGATTTAGATTCTTTTATTCTAATTGATACTTACGAAGATCAAGTATATTTGGAGAGTATTGGAACAAAAGATTGTAATGTGTATGTTTATTCTTCACCAGAAGATGAAATGGCGATGACTATTACAGTGTATGTTGATAACCAAGTAAATTGGCCAATTAAATTCTCAGTAAATATGAATCCCGAAAATACCGACTTAAACTTAGGTGATTTAGGTTTAAACTTACCAAACACAAGCATTCTTTTTGAAGTAGAACTAACAGATACAAACATTCCAGATTTTACTTAAGTTTACATAACAATCTTTAAAATTCATGAAAAAATGTAAACAAATAGAGATAATCTGAATAATTATGGTTTAGTTTCAGTTATCTCTCAGCTACTTTTTTGTCTAATCAAGGCTACCTGTCAAATATTTAATTATAATATCTGATCTTTATGAAAAAAATTGAAGGAACTATTATGATTGAATGCGCTGTTTGCTGGAAAATTCGAGCAGGTACTTCTTTTAAAACATGTTACCGATGTGGTTTTACTGCTTGCTTGGTTTGTCGTTATTTTTTAAGTTTTAGATGTCCCGTTTGCGGAAGCGACTTCATAAAACCAAGATTATTCGAATGAGAGAAATGAAAAAATGGAAGGTCATCTTCATAAAAGTTTAAAAAACATCGTGGCGAATGAACTTGAAAACCATAAATATTCAATATATTTTGAACCTTTAGAATCTCCCCTCAATTTGTTATGGTGGCATTCTTATCGACCTGATGTTCTGGCAATAAAAAGTTCACTTAATCAGATCTATGTTATACTTGTCGAATGTGAAACTAAACCAAACAAAAAACGTTTAAACCAAAAGATGGATAAAATCAGAAAAAATCTATCATTACAAAAACAACTTCACCGAGAAACACACTTTCTTCCATTATTAGTAATTCCACCATTTAACCTATCAAAAATAATTTGCTCAGAACTTAGAAAATTTTGGGAAATTTGGATAATTAACAATCTAGGAACGATTAAACATAAAATCAATTCATTAAATAATCAAAATTAATTTAATTTCATAGAAACTGGAGATTTAGGAGTCATGTTATTTGTTAGAACGTCTATCTTTTAGTTCTTTTAGCCGATTCTTTGCAATTTTATGAATTAAGATTCTTACTTTTTGTTCGCTTATTTTTTCTTCTGTTAGTGATTTTTTTAGTTTGTTGATTCTTCTTGCAAGTGTCGGATCATGTAAGGTTCCCCCTGTCCATCTTTCAAAGTCATACCGATTTAAGTGAAAATCAATTGATTTTTCATTAATGGTGTTTAATATTTTACAGAATTGATTTAGATTTCGAGCAGATTTTCCTGTATAGTAATGGGTATTTATGAAAAAATGGAACTGTTCATTGTTTGGGAGGTTTCTTAGAACATCTTTGGGGTTATATGTCTTAGTATGAGGATGCATAGTTTTCCCTAATTTATGTTTGATTTTATGTTGATAAAATAATTTATGAATAGACAATACTGTTTGTCAATCTATTTGAGTTAAAATTCAACTAAGAAAAAATTTTTTTATAAAGCTCCTTTAAAATCAGATTATCTTGTCAAATGAAAGATTTGTTATTTTTCTAACCAACAATCCAACCCTTCCAAACTTATAGAAAAATATGTATAGAAAAAATTATTTTTTTGATCTTTTTGTTGTATATCCACAGTTTGCACAATAGTAAAAATTACTTTCTGATTCAAGTTCTTGACTAATACAATCTATAGTAGCTTTGCAAATGGGACAGGTAATAATTTTTTTAATAGAAAATCCTTGTAACACTTCTTCAACTATGTCCCTATATATCTCACCCATAAAGATCCACCTAATGACCCAATAACTCAACCGAAAGAATTGCTTTATTTGCACTATTCCAAATTACAAAATATTCCAGTTTTTGACACAAAACATGTTTTTAATAATCCAACGACTTTCTTTCCTACTTCTGCAACAAGAAAAAAATCTTCATCATTCTCTAAATGAGCTATAACTTCGAGCAGCTACTTGGATTCTTCTTCTCTTGAAATTTTTTTAGTGACGTAAATATCTGCCTTTTCATCAACAAGAGAATTAATTAGTTCTAAGAAGTCGTCCAAGTCTTGCCATTTTGGTGTTCGTAAAATTACATTTTTTCCATCTTTGGAATAGAATTTTCTCACTAATTTCCCTGTTTTCAATTGAGCATTCCAGAACTAATTTTAGAAAAAATAAGTAATAATATTTTGCTGATAAATTTGTGCCAATATCAAGTTCCCCTAAAAATTTAGAAATAATCTAAAAAAGAGGAGTTTACCGCACCTCAAGTTATTTTGAATTTTTATCTTAATTTTTTTGCTTTAATTTTAATATAATTCGTTTTTTTAAGAATTAAAATTAAGATATTCGCTTTTTGAGAATCTTAATATTTTAATAAATTCCATTTTAAAATTTTTTTCTTTTAATGAACTTTGATTATGTAAAGAATTTATACAGAAAAGAATTTGAAAATTGTTTGAATAATTTAAGAATTTAATGTGTTTTTGTTTTAACAATTATTTTTTCTAGATCGGGTTCTTGTTTTTTACGGAGAAGTTTAGGAACATATGCACATGCTGGATCTGAGGCAAATAAGTCACCAGTATATATTTCGGCTCGAGTTCTGCAACCTCCACAGATTTCGCGATATTCACAAACTCCGCATTTACCTTTCAAATTACGTCTGTCTCTAAGTTTTTTATGTAAATCAGATTTTTGCATTTCATCCCAGATTTCTTTCATCGATTTGTTTTTTATGTTTCCCATTCTGTATCCTTCATTGAATCCGCAAGGTCGAATGTCTCCATTTTCTAATAATCCCATATATCTACTGCCAATGAAACATTGACCCAGGAAAATGTTATTGAACCAGTAATCGAAATCTGGCATATCTCGTTCTTTTGCTATTCGAGCAAAGAATGGACAATAGACATTGATACTTAGTTTGTTTCTATATTCTTGCATTAAATCATAGATTTTGTTCATAACAACTTCATATTGCTGTGGTGTTGGGGCTAATTCGAGGTGTTCCTGCGCTCTTCCAACTGGAATGTAATTGTGGTATACAACTCTTGAAGCGTTGTACATATGACCTATTTCAGCTATGTGTTCAACTTCTGAACAATTTCGTTTATTTAGTGTAGTTACAATACAATCAAAAATTCCATTTTTTGAAAGATTTTCCATTGCTTTAAGAGCTGTTTTGTAAGAACCTTTTCCTCGTGTAAGGTCATTAGTTTCCTGTTTTCCATCTAAACTAACTGCTGTCATAACTTCATTTTTTACCAGTTTATCGAGAATTTCTCCTTTGACGTAATAACCATTTGTAATTAAACTAACGTTCATTCCCAAACTTTTTGCGTGGGAAATTATTTCGAAAATATCTTTTCTTATTAATGGTTCTCCGCCACTTAGTCCAAACCATTTTGCTCCCATTTCATGGAGTTCATCAACTATTCGCATCCCGCCTTTTGTATCAATTTCGTTTATAGCATAGGGATTAGATGCAAAACTACAGTACAAACAATTATAATTGCAGGCTCTTGTACATCTCCATGTCATCATGTATAAGCGAGGTCTTTTTCTTGTGTTTAGCTTATTACTTTTCAAGTTACTTCTTTCCATTTGATTTCTGATATTGAATTAATTCAACATATTGGAGTTTAGAGTTAACAGTTTTGTTTTAAGTTTGAGTTGCAATATTTTTTGTGTAGTTTATTATTTGTAAATATGAACTGGAGAGAACAGATGGGGAGCTGCTTAATGTAAAATCTTTCATATTGGAAACCCCAACAATTCATTTTATACTTTGATAGTGCATAAAAGGATTTTTGTAAAGATTTCTTGACCTACTACTTATTATTTGAGTCAAATTTTTTTGACCAAAAAAACTTTTCAGTAAACATTTTATTATATTATATGTTGGTAGTTACTTAATGTCTAATTCAAGTAAAGAACCATATTCCATTATGTTTTCGTCTTTAAAACATCCTTCTCGCCGTAAAATTTTGAGGATGTTAGCCGAAAAACCAAGAAATTTCTCTGTCATAGAAGAGAAATTAGGTATCTCGAGTTCTAACTTGACTTATCATCTTGAAAATCTTGGTGAACTATTAACAAAGATGGATGATGGAAGGTATAAGCTTTCGAAGTTGGGAGAAGCTGCTGTAATGACGATGAAAGGGGTAGAGGAATCTCCTGATGTTAATTTACTCACTCCTTTTTCTTTGCCTTTAAAATGGAAATCCATTTTTGCTATTTTAATGATTGGGATTATTATTTTAGCAGGGATATCCTTTGTGCAATCTGCTTCTGTTAATAAATTGTCTTCAGAATTTCAACAAATATCCGAAGAACATAATCAATTACAATCAGATTATGAACAGGTTCTAGCGGACAATGAGCGGTTGCTTTCATGGGGGAAATCCCCTACAAAAGTTTTAGCTTTTCTAAAAGATGTTATTCATCTGGATGTTGCAAAATATCATTCGACATTAGCTAGTAATACAGTTGAATACCGTACTGATTTAGGTGGAATTGTCGAGGAACTTTTCAAATATACTCTTAAGTATGAAGGTAGCACTGTTGATGTTACTTTAAGGTTTAGAAATAATGAATTATCTAGATTCTATTTGTACGTCTTAGAGGGTGCACCAATTTATTCTCAATTGCAGCCAACTAATGTTCTTGATGTTGCTAAGGGAATAATAGATAGGTATTATCAATATTCTGGGGAATCTTATTTAGAAGATATAAAAAATATACTTATGACTATCAATGAAACCGAAGATTTTGAAACAACGTCTGGTAACGTAAAAATAATAAGATCAACTGAAGGGAATAATGTTAAAATCGAGTGTTTATACACTGAAAATAACATTGATTTTCAATCAAAAAGTGTTGTTCTAAGTTTTGATAGCTACGGTTTCTTGGAAATTCTAAATGATGATTGGTCCATTTTCACGGTTGGGAGTACTGAGGTTAATATTTCCGAGCAACAAGCAATAAATATTGCAATGGATTATGCGAAAGATTTTTCTTGGGTGGCAAATGGTGTTCGGATTAGTAATTTTACAATTGTTTCCGAACCTGCAACTGCGGAGTTATGGCCACATGCTCGAGAAGAACCATTAGAATTAATTCCTTACTGGTATGTAACATTATATCTTGACAGAGTTTACCCGGAACGGGTTGACCGTTTAGCTGTTGGATTATGGGCTGATACAGGTGAAGTTAGCACCTGCCAAACATTAAGTTGGTAACACACAAAAAAACAATTTGATTTTATATTTTTACGCCACCGGTAAATTTCACTACTAGACCTATTAATGCTCCAAGAATTACGAGGGTGCCTCCGATGTTTCCTCCTGCAATTCCAAAGATTATCAATATTATTGCCCAGGTAAGGTTTGTTACATATTTTGAGCCTATTATACATATTATTCCAAAACCAATCTCGGCTACGGCGTAGATTGTTCCTGAAAGAAAGACTATTGGCGTAAAGATTTTAAGAAAACTTCCGAAAAACGACAAAATTCCAAATAAAATTAGAATGATTCCTCCAATCAAGGCTAAAAGATAGCCGATATATGATAATTTTGTGATAATTACCAATTCATCTCGTTATTTTTTTAATTTGATTTTTTGTCTAACAATAGTTTTTTAGGGGATAAAATGATCAAATCTTGTGTATTAATATATTTTATATATTATTATGGCACAAATCAGAAGACGATTAGTTAGCTATCACTTACAAGGCTTTGACATACAGAAATGAGGAATAATTTCCAGTTCCTTAACTAGAAACCTTAGAACTTTGTTATTTTTGCATTTTTTTCATATTACGTGTGATTTGTTGTGCGGTAAGTTTGTATTTTTCTTTGGGACTAAATTCTTCATATTCCGCTCCTGCACCAATTATGACTGCGTGACCTGGCTCCATATAATATGAATCGCCAGCTTTTATGATTTCATCATGGTCTTTGTACTTTACTGTTATTTTTCCTTTCATTAAATATTTCTAATGTGGACATTGACATTTATCATCAGGTAATCCTTTAAGAAATGGAGTCATATCAAAATCTTTTGAAAAAATTCCATATTCAACATGAATGTCTCCTCATTCTGTTTCTCTTAATATTGCTCCTTCCATCTTCATCGTTTTAGGTAAATCTTCTTTTGAAGCCCTCAAAAAACCTCAACTCCTTTTTAATATTTTGAATATAAACAAACTTTCAAATATCCTTCATTAAAATAATGCGTTTACACTGTAAAACAACCGAATACACTTTTATGTAATTCTGGAAAATTCTTTGAATTCAATGAATTATTTTCATTAAATTTTTAGTTATTTTGAGGTAGATGCGCAATAAAATGGATCAAGGAGAACTCTTAAGGAGGTTAAATTTTTAATTTGGTGCATCTACAACGTTTATTAACTCACGAAAGTATTTAATGTATATTGCGATTTACGATATATGTAACAAGTTCTAACTTACTTCCATTTCATTTTCGCACAATTTTATCTTTTTTGAAGTTTCGTTCAGTGTAGAATTTTTGATTCTATTTTTTGAGTTCAAGATTTTAGGAAGTTCCAGTTCTTTTAATGATGGCTCAGGATTTTCAATAATGTATTTACTAAATCTTGGAGTTTTTTTCCAGTTAGGCTTTTTTAATATTATTTTTAGAATTGCTGATGTAGTGCATGGAATCCAGTGATAAGTATAAACTGTTGAAATAAACACTAACAAAACTATTTGCCATAAAGGATATTCACTCTTTTCTTTCCACAATCCATATCCCAATATTGGGAAAAATGAAAAACTTATAGCAAAAGTAAAGGTCCAAGGAAAAATGTTTGAGATCGATACCAATCCAAGTAAACCCAGTCCACTCCAAATCCAACAAATAACAACAAGAGAAGGGATAAGAATGTAACTTAGATAAAAAATAGCGTCAATTTTAGTTCTCCAATGGAATTTTGATAACCATAGTTTATTACTTCCAACATAGCGTATTAATGTTTGAAGGTGACCCCAAGCCCATCTTTCTCTTTGGTTGAATAAAGCTCTAAACGATTCAACTCCTTCTTGTTGTACACAACATGAATCTATGTAACGATTTTCCCAATTTTTTGTGATAATTCTTATTCCTATATCAAGATCTTCAGTTAATGCATCTTTTTTCCAATATTCCTCTTTATCAATCAAAGCTATATTATCTAAGGTAACCGCTCTAATGAACTGGCCATTTCCTCCCAGAGCGACAGCACCTTTGAAAATATTGCGGGCAAACTGTACTACTCTTGAAAAGGTTAAAAATTCTATGTCTTGCATTTTTGCTAAAAAAGAGGTATGACGATTCTTTATCCTGACAGCAGTTTGGACTCCACCAACTTTTGGATTATTGAATTGGTAAGACACTTTTTTAAGTATATTACTATCAGGAATTGAATCAGCATCAAAAACACCTATTATCCAACGATGTCTCGGTCGAATCTCAATTCCCCTCCAAGTTAAAAGGAAATCTTTTTAAAGTCTTTTCAATAACATTCTCTTCATTATTGGCTGGAACGAGAATACTAAAGTAATGACCTATATCTTCGCCATCTTCAACATGTTTTCCCCATAATTTTATAGTAAAAATAACAAAAGAATTGTACAGAGTACAACTTAGTAGAAATATGATTGTGAGAAATGTTGTATCTACATAAAAAGTTGGAAAAATCCAAATTAATCCAAGAGTTAATCCAAAAATAAGAAGAGGAGTAATCAAACTAAAACTTATAAAACTTACTAGAAACGTAAAAGTTGAAGCAATTTTCGTAAATCGTTTATTATTCATTTGTGTTCCCTTTTACTTTTGGGAATCGAGAACGAAGAGCTTTTTTTATAATTACTTCTCCATAAATTTGTACTCCTGGACCCACAGAAACATTTTGATTAGAAATTACATTTCCTTTAACAATCGTATTAGCTCCGATTATGATGTTACCCAAGGCTTTTATCGTCGCAAGCATTTTGCATTTATTTCCAATTTTTAAATTGCCCTTTACTACCAATGTATCATGAACTGTGATTCCAGAGGGTATTTCAAGATCTCCAACGATAGCCGTTACATTATCTCCAACATAGAAGATATCTCCTGTGGCTTCAGCGGAGAATTCAAGGTTATCTTTTTCAGATCGTTCTTCCGATTTTTTAGAAACTGATGGTTGATTTGTTAGAACTTTTTTTGATTTTTTATTTTCAGTTTTTTCTTTAACTGGTTTTTCTGAAAGTTTCTTTTCAACATTAATTACATTTTGTGTAATAACTTTTTCAATTTCTGATTCAGATAATTTTTCAGTAGATGCTGAAGTATCAATTTTTGTTACTTGATCAGATGGTATTTCTAGTTCTTCTAGAATTTTTATAGGAATTGTTTTATTAATAAAATTAGTTAAGACTATTTTTCCGTTGATTCCATTTATTTTTACAACTGCTTCTTTTTCCGTTTTCTTATTTCTAAAATTGAGTTCAAATAAGGGAATATAAACTATTTTTCGTTCATAAATGTCAAATTTTTCTTTTATAACTTCTCCAGTATTTTTAGGTCTAATTACTAACTTAGCTCTCAGTAGATTTATCTCTTCTTCAGGTGAGATCTTGGACT
>JARRMA010000003.1:0-21207 GCA_037386505.1 Candidatus Bathyarchaeota archaeon | reverse complement strand
TTGATTTAAAACAATTGACATAATCATTGGTTCAATTAAAACAGGACGAGTGGCATTACTGGATGCTGAAGCATAATTTCGGCAAATGTCCATTAACTGTTCAAATATTTTTCTATCGTTTTTTCGTAATGCTCTGGCATAACCTATCCATCGCTGAACTTCTTTATCTAGGGCTATACGATAGGATTCTACAGTTTTTCCCAAAATTCAAGCCTTCATAAACTCTGTTAGTGTAACCTCGGATGAAGGAAACTCCGCTTTTCCTAACTTGAATAGGGAATGCTTTTCCAAAACAAATTGAGGTCTATGATGGGATTTTTTGATTGATGCTACAACATTTGCTCTTGCAAACAATACTTCTTTAAAGAATTTGTTTCGTTTAGACCAGGAATAATTAGAATTTGTTGCTAAAACAATCACTTGATTCTTTTTGGCAAAATTTGAAATATAAAACGTTAATTGCATGAAAATTTCTTGTGCTTCTTTCTTTGGAATATCTGGATCTAGGTACAATTGAGCTAAATTGGATAAAATCACTAATTTTGAATCATAGACATCAATGGCTTTTTGAAGTCTTTCTAAAACTAGAGATGTCAGCTGGTAAGCAGTGAAAGCTCTAGAAATAAAGATTCTTTCTAAAACTACACTTGGATCAAGTTCATAACTTTGAGCAATCGTTGAAATATCATACAATCTAAATTTGTTACCTCCATCAACGAAAACAACATTTGTTCCAAGTCCTCCTAGTTGGCAAGGAAGCTGGGCTCTAACACACAGAATATTGATTAAAGATTGAGATGAACCACGAAGAACTGCAAAGTCTCCTAAACTAAAATGAGGAAATAATTCATCAATTTTTTCGATGCCCAATGATAATTTTAGTTTCTGAGATGAAGTCTCCTGCAAAAGAGTAGGTTTATACAATTTTTTATTTTCCTTTAATTTTTAAAGAGATGAAACTTTTCAGTTAATCTGAAATTGAATTTCTTATTTTGCAATAATGGTCGTACTAGCTTTTACTTCAAAAACCATTTTTTCAACATATTTTGATGGGTTAGGAAGTTTGTGTCCACAGTTTTGACAGGTTCCGCTTAGTTTAGTTCTAAGAAGAGAATACCATATTACATTATTTGGTATATCTTTAAAATCAGCTAATAATGTATGACATTTTTTACATCTTATTTCTGTACCCAAAATTATAACCTCATTAAACATAATTTCTATTTATTAGAGATTCAATTTCAGCAAATCTTCGCTGTTTGGCAAGCCTTTGAATGTGAGTTAGTCTTCTGATTAAGAGTTGCTTGTATTCTATTCGATCCAATCATTTCATCTCCTTGGGTTATCCAACTACTGTAGAAGAGAACATAAGACTGGTGTTCATTCGAATTCAAAAATAGCGGAGAGAGTAAAGTGAAACTATCCTGATTAAAAATAGTTTTTTAGACTGTAACTTTGATAAGATAATTCTATAATATGTTATAATAATATCTGATTTAATGCAACCTTAATAGACGTGTTATATTGTCGTCAAAAATAATTGGAAATCCTTTGCCTAATCCTTTCTTGAAAAAAGGAAAATCTCTTGTAAGTAAAGTTAAATCTAAAGAAAATCTTCGAGAAGAGATTCTTAAGGCTGTCAACGCAATCGGGGGATTCAAGAAAATTATTTCAAAAGGAGATAAGGTCCTGTTGAAACCCAACTACAACAGCTCTGATGTTCCTCCAGCTTCTACAGATCCCCAGTTTCTTAAAGTCTTAGTTGAATTACTTTATGATAATGGTGCAGGAAAAATTGTAGTCGGAGAATCCTCTTGGCAAGCTCAAAAAACAAGAAACACAATGGAAGAAACCGGAACTCTAAATGTATTGAAGGAAACAGGTGCTGAAATAGCCTTTTTCGATGAAGGAAGTTTCGTTAACGTAAAAGTCGATGGAGATTATCTTCAGACAGTTAACCTCTCAAAACTAGCAATGGGTTTTGATAAACTAATTTATTCCTGTTGTATGAAAACTCATTTTCGTGCTGATTTCTCTTTGAGTCTTAAGTTGGGTTTTGGGTTTACAAAAAAGACTGATAGAGTAGGATTTCACCTTGTATATCTTAAAGAAAAGTTAGTAGATCTGAATTTAGTTATTCATCCAAATCTGATTTTAATGGATGGTCGAGTCTGCTTTATTTCTGGAGGTCCATTTAAAGGAGAGATAAGGCAACCCAATCTTATTTTAGCTTCAGGCGACCGGGTAGCTATTGATGTAGAATCAATCAAAGTAATCGGTAGTTATGAAGGTTCAACTCTTAATAAAAATCCATGGAGTTATACTCAGATTCAAAGAGCTATCTTTCTTAGATTAGGAGCTAAAAATGAAGAAGAATATTTTATTTTAGAAAGCTAAAGAGCTCAAATCTGGTAGTAATAATTTTTCGATACGTAATTTTATCTCTATTAAATTTCTTGAACAAATTTTTGAATTAAATTAACAGCTATTATTAAACAACATAATCATTGAAATGGTCTCTGGGGGCTTGGGAGAGGTCTTATTGGTCCTGATGGTCCATATGGATTTAATGGATAAAATAGATCTGGGACCATATTACTTCCAATATTTTGGTTATTCATTTAATATTCACCACCATAAATTAAAGTCAGACAGTTGAGCTTCATCAATTACTAAAACATGAGCGATATTTGTTGATTAAGAATAGAAAAACCTAGTCACATCCAAAAAAGATTCAATAATTCTTAAAACAGAAATCAAAAAGGAATTTAAGCCAACATGAATACACCCTATTACTTTAAAGGTAGACAATAATTTGGCTATGTTGCTAATGGAAGAAAACAAATCATGATTTCCGATAATCCATTTGCTCAATTTCAATTCGCGTGCGAGACAGTTTTAAGGGAAACCATAAACAAATTATATCCTGATTTTCAGTTACCCTCTATACTCTTGGAGATTCCTCCAAATCTTCAGTTTGGGGAACTGGCGGCTTCTGTATGTTTTGAGCTTGCTAAATATGCAAAAAATAGTCCCAGGAAAATTGCAGAAGAAATTGTTCAATTAATAGACATTAATCGTTTTTCTCTTATTGAATCCGTTCAAGCTGCAGGAGCAGGTTATATAAATTTTCATGTTGACTCTAGCTTGTTTTCTCGTTTAACTTTGGAGTCTACAAGAGCTCTTGGGTTAAAGTATGGATATGTAAAAACTTCTGATCCTCAAAAGATATTGCTCGAACATACTAGTGTAAACCCTGTTCATCCTATCCACATTGGTCAAGCAAGAAATCCTATGTTAGGCGATGCTCTTGCACGCATTTTAAAAGAACATGGTCATAACGTTTCGAGACATTATTATGTGGATGATGTAGGTCGTCAAAGTGCTGTAATCGCTTACGGTTATATGAAACTTGGAAAACCAAAACCCAAAGATAAACCTGATCGGTTTATCGGTAGAATCTATTCTGTGACTAGCTGTATAATGGAAGTAGAACGTCTAAAAAAAGATGTTAAAACTGCGAAAACCACTGAAGATGATTTTCTAAAAATTCAAAAGGAATTAGACGAATGGGTCTCAATTTCAATTGAAATGGAAAAGCGCTTTCCAAAGCTTTTCAGCAAACTCTTTGAAGCCATAAGCAAAGATTTTGATCCTGAACAGGAAGTTAGCAGACTAATTCGTGAATACGAAGCTGGAGAAGATAATGCAAAACAATTGTTAAGAGAGGTTTGTATCCTTTGTCTTGAAGGTTTCAAAGAAACTCTTGCTAGTTTAGAAATTCAAGTTGATTCTTGGGATTGGGAAAGCGATCTAATCTGGAATGGAAATGTTGACAAAGTAATAGATGATCTTAAAAAAACTCCATATATTTTTGAAGAAAACGGTGTTTTAGAGTTTGATGCTGAAAAAGTTGCACATGATCTAAAGATTAAGAACACTTTAGGCATAAGCCAAGATCATGAACTTTCATCACTAACTCTTATGAGAGCAGATGGCACAAGTTTGTACACTACTCGTGATATTGCATATCATCTTTGGAAATTTCAAAGAGCAGAATGGGTTATAAATGTAATAGGAATGGAACAAACTCTTCCTCAACTGCAGTTAAAACTTGCCTTAAGTGCTCTTGGTCACGAAGATTATGTGCCAAAAATAACACATTTTGCCTATAGCTTAGTCAGACTACCTGGATATCGAATGTCAAGTCGACGAGGACGTTATATTACTCTTGATGAAGTCATTGAGGGCGCTGCAAAGAGGGCATACAATGAAGTCAATAAACGTTCACCGCATCTTTCTGAAGAGGAGAAAAGAGAGATTTCAAAATTTGTTGGAAAAGGTGCTGTTAAATATGCTTTAATAATTGTGGATCCAACGAAACCTGTGGTTTTCACATGGGATAGAGTATTAGATTTTGAAAAAAACAGTGCTCCCTATATTCAATATTCCCATGCACGAGCTTGTAGTATTCTCCGTAAAGCAACAAGAAAACCTGAAAATCCCGACTATTCCCTTTTAACCGATGAGATTGAACACGATATAATTTTGACTTTAGCTCAGTTTCCTCAAGTTTTCTTAGATTCAGCAGAAAACCTTCGGCCAAATGCAATAGCTGATTATGTTAATATGTTAGCTGACAAATTCAACAAATTTTATTCAAAACTGGCCGTAATAAAAGCTGAATCAGTTTCTTTAAGTGATGCTCGATTAATTCTTGTAGATTCTGCAAGGATAGTTTTCAGAAATGCATTAAACCTTCTTGGAATAGAAGCTCCAGAGAGAATGTGATCCTTCTTCAAATTTGTTTAATAATGAAATTTGGTATTGATCAAGAATGATTTTAAATCAAGGTTTTGACTGGGGAAGAGAATTCCTCAAGTGGATAGCTATTATAACTATGACAATTGATCATATTGGAGCTGTTCTGTATCCTCAATTGCAGATTCTTCGGATAATTGGAAGAATCTCTTTTCCATTATTTGCGTATCTACTAGTCCTGGGAATGGAAACTACGCACAATATTCGTAATTACTTTATCAGACTTTTTACCTTTGCCTTTATTTCTCAGATTCCATTTTCTTTAGCTGTAGGTAAAGAAGAACAGGAGTGAAACCGGTGCAAAGTAGATCATCCGGCTGGCCATAGGCCCTGGGTTGATCTTGGTAGGAAATTACGGTATAGAACTTATTGGATGCATGTACATACTAAATACAAACATGAAGATAGGCACCGGTTTGTTAATTCTGCTTAACGGAATTTTTCTTTTACCTTGGAATATCCAATTTCTTTCTTTAATGGCATTACCATTTATTATTCTTCATAATAATGGTTCATTAACTTTAACAAAAAATACTGATAATGACTTTAGAATTCCACTTTGGAGAAAATACTTCTTCTATATCTATTATCCTTTACATCTATCAATACTTTTTATAATAAATCAACTTTACTTTTAAAGAATTAATTAAATTAAAAGAGAATCTTATAAGAATAAGTGTTTTTACTTCGTAAAAGCTGTTGATTCAAAATTTTTAAATGGAATGGACATTTAACTATGACAACCTTTGGAGTTGAAAATTTGAATCGTATTGGGCATAAAGTGTATTTATGGATTTTTATTACTTTGTGTTCTTTAATGGGTTGGATAATTTATTGGGTTCCGGCAAGTATCTATCGTTTTTTTAGTTTTGATGGAACCCCTTGGTCAGAAGCAATCCAAACTTATGGTTTATCTTTTATGGTAATGGAGTTATCAGCTGCAGTCGGAATGCTATTTCGTTTCGTTGGTGTGCTTTTGGCCATTTTAGCTTTGAAGGAATTTTGGCCGCACCATGTTTGGAATCGACATAAAAACTTTTTTGATGTAAAAAATTTAGTAGCATTAGCACTTATTTTTGAGGCAATTTATTATGTTTTACTATTACCTTCAGGAATTTTAATGACAGGTTTTAGTCAATTTCAATCTCTAGCTAGTTTGTTGTTAGGAATAGATTACCTCTTAATGGTATTTTTGACTGTGCCTTTTCTTTTAGTTTTAGCTATAAAAGTATACAGAACTAAACCTGAAGGTTTCAAATCTTGGCGTTGGACTGCAATAACTTTAGTTGCCTACGTTATAATTTTATGGGCAAATTCAGTCTTAAAATGGTTTGATCGAATAACCATAGAGGGTTTTTCTTTTTTCTCTTCCGGGATTAATGCTTTAGGTGCATTAAATTCTATTGTTTTAATGTCTTTGGCAATAATTTTTAGTGTTATTGGGGCTTATTATTTAGCAAAAAAAGATATTGGATCTACATTAAAATGGTTAGGATTCGCATTTGCGCTGATTGGATTACATTATATTATTTATGTTCTGTATTCTTATTTAGTTGGTATGTTGGGATTTTTAGTTATCGCAGAAATTTGGGCTATTCCTCTATTAGGATTAGGTCTAACAATGTTAAAATCAAAATCAATTAATTTGAAATAGACTCTATCTTGATACGACTTATACGATTACATTATTTTATAAATACAAAAAAGGATTTTATATTGCTTAACATACCTTTTATCAATGGTAAATAATCAAGAAAACGCTGTCACTGTTATTGTTCATAGACCTGATTTACAGGAGAAACTCTTTTTCTTACTTTCAGGAATTATCACTAGTGTTCCTCTTACCCTTTTTGTTGGAACATTTACTGATTCTCTCTGCATCTCTTTACCTATGTTCTATTCTCAAATTTGTTCTGTGGCTTTTTTTACACCCTTTATCGAGGAATTTTCTAAAGCATTTCCGTTATTCTATCGTCATTGTGAAACAACTAGATCTCTTTTCACATTGGGTTTTGTTGTGGGTCTCGGATTTGGGTTCACTGAATTTCTATTATATGTTTTTGCTTTAGGTCAACCGATATTTGTAAGATTGCCTGCAATCTTTTTTCATGCCGCTACAACTTCAATAACTGCCTATGGACTGATTTTAAATATTTTAAATACCGATTTTTTAAAAGTGGATTTAAATTTGAAAAAACCTTATTATCTAAGAATCCATTCAAAAAGACTAAGAAACTTCAAATTTGGCTGAAGCATTATGTCAAAAAACTATAAAGAAAGACAAACTAAACAACAAAGATATGAGGAAGCTCAAAATAAACGAAAAGAAGCTGAATCTAAAAAAACTTCAAGAAACTTACCTAAGAAGAAAATCATAATAGCTTTGACTTTAATTTTTATAATAATTGGCTCCATTTTGGTGTGGCAGTTTGCAATAAAAAATTTTACACCTATATACATTAGGGCCGATGGAACAATTGATCCTGAAGGTGTACCGATTTCAAAAAGTTCAGATAATAAAATTTACACTTTTACTGAAGATATTTTTGGATTAATTGTTATTGAACGAGATAACATTATAATCGATGGAGCAAATCATCTCCTTTACGGTAAAAATGACGTTAATTATACTGGTATAGAAATTGCTCAAAAAAATAATGTTTCAATAGCTAATTTACGGATAAAAGATTATCAGTTTGGAATTTTCGTTAATTCATCATCTAATATTTTGATTGCAAAAAATAATTTAAAAAATGAATATGGAATTGCCTTTGATTCAAGTTCTAATAATATTGTCCTCGAAAATGATGTTTCAGACTGTTTTGGAGCAATTTTGTTAGCAGCGCAATCATCAAATAATCACATATTACAAAATAATTTGAATAACAATAATTACAGTATAAATTTGGATTATGGTTCATCCAGTAATTTAATTTCTGAAAATGTAATAAGCGATGGCAAAGAAGCTATTTCTATTTCATTGTCTTCTAACAATAATACTATTTCTCAAAACAATTTAATGAATAACACTGGAGGCATAATGCTCAAACAGGTTGCAAATAATACCATAGTAGAAAATACATTGTCAAATTGTGACGGATCTATAGGCATTAATTATGCATTAGATAATAGGATAATTAATAATGAAATCACCCTAAGTGATGTTGGGATTTCTATAATTCTAAATTCTGAAACAAACACAATTTATGGAAATACAATACGAAATGGAGAAGCAGCAATCAAACTTGGTTTTTCATCAAATAATAATAATATTTTTGACAATGTTTTACAAGCAAATACGGAAGGCATCATATTGGATGGAAGTTCAGGGAATAGTGTATCAGGAAACAAAATAATCGATTGTGATGGAGCAATTGGTCTTCTTAATTCTGCAACAAATAACCTAATAGCTGGAAATAATATGACTAACAATGATTATGGTATTAATATTATTGATGGGTCTAATACTAACACACTTTCTGATAACGAAATTAAAAATAGTCAAGTTGGAATGGGATTTATGTCGGTACAATACAATCAAATTTCAGGAAACAAAATTGTTGAAAATAATTTTGGGATTTACTTTAACGAATCAACACAAAATAGCATTTACAATAACATTTTTCTCAATAACACAAATCAAGCATTTTCTTTGGGTTCACCTAATACTTGGATGAGCGATAATCTAGGTAACTTTTGGAGTGATTATCAAGAAAAATATCCAGATGCAGAAATTGTTGATCAATCAGGAATATGGAATACACCTTACGTTATAGATGAAAGTAATACTGACAACTATCCACTTGTCAATCCCCCAAATTAATTGACTAAACTTTTTTATAATATTATCAATTTTTTTATCAAAAAATTGCAAATAAAAAGCTACTTTAATGTCGATATACAAATAGTACACTGTGATTTTTAATGATTACAATTGTAGGTGCCGGAAAAGTTGGGAGTACAGCTGCCTTTGATATTTTAAAATCTCGAATTAGTGATGTCGTTCTTATCGATATTAATTCTGAATTAGCTGAAGGTGAAGCATTAGATATGATGCAGGCTGCTCCTGCTATCGAGTTCGATGGAATAATTCAGGGAACAAATGACTTTAGTAAAATGGAAGGTTCTGATCTTGTTATTGTTATTGCTGGTAAAGGCAGAACTCCTGGTATGACTCGTATAGATCTTATGAATATTAATGCTAAAATCGTTAATTCTGTGGTTAAAGAAGTTGCGCGTTATGCTCCAGATTCTAAATTAATGATTGTTACAAATCCTGTTGATGTGATGACTTTTCTAGCACGCAGAGATTCTGGGTTGCCTCCAAATCATGTTTTTGGTATGGGGAATATTCTCGACACTCTTCGTTTTCGATCATATATCGCTCAAGAACTAAAAGTTTCAAGAGAAGATACACATGGTTTAGTTATAGGTGAACATGGTGAATCTATGGTACCTTTAGTTGAATATGCTTCAATTTCCGGTATCCCCATTACTACTTTACTTCCAAAAAATCGAATCGATATGATTGTCGAAAAAACTAGAACATCTGGTGCTGATGTAATAAAACTTAAAGGTTCTACAACATATGCTCCCGGTGCAGTTATTGCAATGATGGCAGATGCTGTCCTGAAAGGAAGAAATCGGGTTATGAGTGTTTCAACTTGCCCACAAGGAGAATACAGTTGTTCAGCTGTTTCGATTGGTGTTCCAGTAGTTTTAGGAAAAAATGGAATAGAAAAAATTATTGAACTCGAATTGTCACCAGAGTCCACAAAACTTTTTGAAAAATCAGTTGATAAAGTCCAGAAGGCCATCGCTACTTTGAAGATTTAAATAAGATTCATAATCAATATCTTTTTTGATTAATTTCTTTTTTAAAAAATAGACCAAATATTTTTGGTTTAAAGATATTTTTCGGAAAACTTGAAATATTGGTAAGATTTGGGATTCATAGTGAAACCCTTATGGGAGATCTTTCGGATCCTATTTTACTTGAATCTATTTTAAAAACTATTCAAATTTATAACAAATATAGAAGCCCAGAAGCCACAGCTAAATTTGTTGAATTATCAAAAAATAATAATTTTATTATAGATTTTGAAGGAGCTTTTTGTCAAAGTTGTGGTGCACAAGATTACTTTGAAGACTTTATTTATGATTTTTATGAAATTGCTAAGGGTTTTAAAATAAAAATAAGCAAAATCGACTTATTAACTCTTAATTGTTTTAGAGTTCATTACTTATTTGAAAAAAATATTGAATCTGATGAAGAAAACCTTTTTAGAACTTTTCTCAAAGAAAAAGGAATGACTTTCTCAGATTATGTGAATTCTAATGCTTGCACAAAAGATGTGATTTTATTTCATTTCAGAACTTGGAAAAGTCAATTAAAATAAAGATTATTTTCTAATATTTTGTTCTAAAAAATTTATATCTTTTAAGTCGTGGCCAACCTGTTTTAGCATATTTTATCATATCGGGGTTCTTTTTTAGCCAATTCATCATATGAAAAAAACTTTTTGCCATTTTATTTTCTCTTTCTTCGAGGGGTTCATAACCTAAATTTCTTAGTTCATCTAAATAAGCAGTTTCTGTTAGGTTTTGGGCTTCTCCAACGACTTTAATTCGATGGATTCGATCTTCACCATATTCTTGTTTTAATTTTTCTATAACATCGTCAAAGATGTAGCCTCGACAGATATGAATTTCTTCATCTTTGGTTGGTTTCATTTCATTGAGGATTTTGCAGACAATTTTTGAAGCTTGTTTAAGGTATGCTTTTTTTGAAAAAAGTCTATCTTTAAAATATTTTACATCAATAATTTCGTATTTGAATTCATTTTTCGAATCACGAAATGCGCCGATTACCACTCCGTAAAGTAGATCTCCGCTTCCAGCATCATCAATAGTTATAGTCATCGTGATAACCTTTTTCGAAGAATTACTTATTGTAAAATAAAAGGATATGTATTTCGATATCAAAAATAATGACTAAAAAATGAAAATATTAAATGAAGATGAATATTCTTCTACAAATAAAAAATTATTATACCTTAAGATCTATGGTTTTTGTGTCAAGAGTTTTAGTATCTAATATTACCATAGTAGGTTTTTCTGTTAGGTATCCGCTAACTGTACCAGGATTAATTATTAATGTTCCACCTTTTCGATAGATTTTTTCTTGATGGGTGTGACCGCTTATTATAATATCATGACTTTCTAACTCTAATAATGATCGCATTAGATCTTTGTCATCTCCATGTAATAATGCAACCCGAAGTCCATCAATTAAGACAAATGCAAATCTCCCCCTTAGGTCGGCACCTAATTCTGAAAATTTATTTTTTAAAAATTCTTTATCTCCATCGTTGTTACCAAAAACTCCAATTAAAGGAGCTTTCAAAGGTTTAAAATGGGACACAACAAATGGAGAGACATAATCACCTGCATGTAAAACAAGTTCTACCTTTTCATCATTTAATTTTTCTACTGCTATATCTATGAGCTGCAAATTATCATGAGTATCTGAAATAATTCCAACAATCATCTTTCGTCATCTGCCATATTAAAATTCATTTTATTAATAAAAACAAATGAAAGATGATAAATATTGTCTTAAATAAGCTGAACATATTATTCATGGATTCTGTTTCGTTGTCCAAAAACATTTTAGAATCAATTGTGCTCTATATATTAAATAGGTGTTAAGTTTGGCATCTTTAAGGGCTTTAGCGCCTTCATTAACTAGAATAACTATAGCTGGGGCTGTTGGAGCAGCTTTACACATAGGTCAAGGAGATAAAAATTTAGTTGACGCAAGGGCAGTTGAATTTTCTAGAGCTGTATTAGATCAAACCGAAGTTGATGGTGAGGTTATCTCTTGTGAAGGTCCAAAAGATAATGCTCCAGCATTCTTGAATCGTGAAAAAGTAGGAACCGGAAAAGGACCTAAAGTTGAATTTGTTGTTGATCCCGTAGATGGTACAACTGCAACCTCTAAAGGTAGAAAAGATGCTATTTCTGCTCTTGCTTGTGCACCTGCAGGTTGTCTTCAAGTGTTACCCGATGATGGATATTACTTTAAGATAGCCACTGATTATCATTGTATTGGTAAGCTTTCTTTAGAAATGTCTATTGATGAAATTGTTACTACTGTTGCTCGTGAAAAATCTTTACCTCTTGAAAATTTCACTGTTATAATGCTAGAGCGGGATCGTCATATTGACATTTTAAGGGCTTTAAGAAATCTTGGGGTTCGAATTATTTTACTTCCAGATGGTGATATTGCAGCAGCGGTAGTTTCTTGTATTCCTGATTCAGGTGTAGATCTTCTTATTGGAGCAGGTGCAGGTCCTGAAGCAACTATTGCAGCAACGGCTGTAAGATGTCTTGGAGGTACTATGCTTGTTAATGTGTGGCGAGACAAGAAAGACGATTCATCTCGTATGGATCGGTTGATAAAAGTTGGGGTAGATGTTAATAAAACCTATAACGAAAATGAACTTGCTAAAGGTAATGAGCTTGTTTTTGCTGCTTCAGGAGTCACAAAAGGAGAACTTTTAGATGGTGTACGTTTTACGTCAACTGGAGCAACAGTACAATCACTTTGTACAAGATTACCCAGCGGAACTATCGAAAAATCTGAGACAACTCTACATTTCAAGGAACATCCAGTGTATAAAACTGTAGATCTAAATGGGCATCCTCATCAATCTAAGAAGCGTTTTTAAACTATCTATTTTTTTGACTTGAATAATAATGGAGAACTATTATATGCAATATGTTGGTATTCATAAAAAAGGTGATTTTTCTCTTTCCGATTTACTTCAGAGTATTAAAGAAAAAGAAAATTCTGAAAAGATTGGTGGAATTGCCACTTTTGTTGGAATAGTTAGAGGACAAACTTTTGATGGTCAGAAAGTGACTGGACTAGAAATTGAAGCATATGAGGATCAAGCTAACAAGATTCTAAGTGAAATATGTAATGATTTAAAAAAGCGTGAAGGTGTTTTTGATGTTCAGATTCATCATTTTGTTGGAAAGTTTAGCATTGGGGAAGATCTAGTTTATATCGTAGTTGCTGGAGCTCATAGAGAGAATATTTTTGGAGTTTTACATGAAGCTGTTGAACGTTATAAAAGTGAGACTCCTGTTTTTAAGAAAGAGTTTATAGTTGACCAGTCTGGTGTTAAAGAGTCTTATTGGATAAGTGAACGAGAGATTCAAGAAAAACGTAGAAAAAAATGATTCATATATTTGCTTAAATTCAGTTTAATCGGTTATAAAACTAGTTTTATGTGGATTAATATCCATTTTATGAGTGAATATTTTTAATAATTATTCTGTTATCCGATGATATAGACCTCGAATATTATTTCGTTGTTTTTTAACGATATGTTTAAGTTTTTGAGCTGAAGTGTAATTGTTGAGATGAAACAAATTGTCAGTCTATGGTTATATCCTTGTTACATTAAAGTCAGGCGCTGAAAGAGACGTCTGCGAAAGAGTCGCCAATTTTGAAGAAGTTGTTCAAGTAGACGAGCTTTATGGAGAATATGATGCTATTGCTAAAGTTCGAGTCAAAGATCTAGCTGATTTAGATAAATTTTTGACAGATAAACTCAGATCGTTATCAGATATTTTCCTAACTACAACGATGATTGTAGCTAAAGAATATAAAAACGACTAATTTGTCTCAAAAACTAGTCATATCAAAATATTAAACAGAATTTGTAGATTTTTTAATCCTACACTTAATGTGCAGTAGAGATCCTTCATTTTTCTTAGATTACCCAAGATCCATCACACAAAGCCGAATTTAGCTGGAATCCTTCTCTACATGATCCAAATTTTATATCATATTTTTCAGCAATTTGTTTTACTTTTTTCATCAAATCAAATCTAATATGATGGGGAAGATACAGTGATCTCCCAACTCTACTTCCTTTTATAAAGTACATTTCTTTGAGTTTCTCTGCAGCTTCAGGAAATATTTTGCAGAATCTTTTCCAATTATCTGTTTTAACTTTGTATGTTGAGCTTGTTATATGCTGAACACCAAGATTTGCTATTTTTTCAACAAGTTTTGTGAAATTATCGTTTACAAAGGGAATTATAGGGTCAATTCTAAATGTAGTTGGAATTCTCTCTTTCACTAGAGTTTCTATTGCTTTAATTCGTTTTGATGAAGTTGGAGCTCCAGGTTCTAGCTTTTTTGAAAGTTTATCGTTGTCTGTAAGAACTGTAATTGAAATAGCACACCTTATGTTCTTTAAAATGTCGATGTCTCTGACTACAAGATCTGATTTTGTTATTATCTGAATCTTGCAATTAGTTTTTTCTAATATTTTCAGGCAATTTCGGGTTAATTCTGTTTCTTTTTCTTGTTGTGGATAAGGATCCGATGAGTTCGATATCGAAATTAGTTCATTATCTAGTTTAGCAGCTTCTTTTTTCAATCTGATAAGTAGGTTCTTTTTAGGTCTACACTCATAAAATCGAGGTATATATGATGAAGCATAACAGTAGATACATCTATGATCGCAACCAGTGTAAGGATTTAACGTTAACTTTGATGGACAAGTGCAAAGAGTAGATTTCCATGGATCAAATGGAGTAAGCAGCATAACCTGGCTTCCATTAATATATAAAATGTTTAATCTAATAGAAAAAGAAAATGTTGAAAATAGACATCAAGCTGAATCAACTTAATGTCTAATCTTATATTTTGACAGCTATGCTTCGTCAATGAATTTGTTGGCTCTAGGTATTTCTTCAGGTAGTCCTCTTCTTTTTCGTATTGAAGCTATAACTTCGGCTGCTATACTTTCAGGAACTTTTTCCCAATGATCAAATTGTGTTTGCCAAAAAGCATGACCTGACGTGGCTGATCTCATATCGGCTGATAAACCAAAAGTTTCTGATACCGGAATATATCCTTTGACCATAGTTATTGGCCCTTTTTGTTCTGAAGCTATTATTCTGCCTCTTTTTCGGCTTATTAATCCAGTTACTTCACCTACAAATTGTTGAGGAACTGAAACACCGACTTTGTAGATTGGCTCTATAAGAATTGGTTTAGCTGTTAGGAATGATCCCCAGAATGCTCTCTTTATTGCTGGCATAATTTGTGCAGGTCCTCGGTGGACTGGATCTTCGTGAAGTTTTGCATCTAAGAGTTTTACTTTAAGTCCTCTCATTGGTTCGTCACAGAGTGGACCATTTTTTGCTGCCCATCTGAAACCTGAACTAACTGTTTCTTTTACTTCTCTTAGATATTGGACTCCTTTAGTTAAGTCAACTAGAACATTTCGGTGTTCTTCTAGAGTCCATACATTTTTTGCTTCTTGTGCCGACCATCCAGCTTCTTCACGCAGCGTACTCCCTATACGTTTTGCACCCATTGCTTCAAAAAGAGCGCCTTTTTCCATCAAATCTATTACATTTTGGTCAAGAGGTTCTACTTGTATCCAGAATCTGCTGTGTTTATTAGGACTTTTTGCCATAGCAACAACTCCTTCCATTGCAGCTGTCTCTCTGTAAACTACTATCGGTTGAGATGTAAGTATCTCTAATCCTCCACCATATTCTTTTAGGAATTTTACAGCTATTTCAAGATGAAGTTCACCCATTCCGCTTAGGAGATATTCACCAGTTTCCTTGTTAATATTAGTAACCAAGTTTGGATCGTCAATCGCTAATCGATCCATTAATTCAATTAGACGTGGGAGTTCTCTGGGATGTTTTGGCTCAATAGCTATAGTTATAACTGGTTCAGAAACGTATTGAATGTTTTCAAAAGGTACCATTTCGTCTTTATGGTCAACGCTGACAAGGGTTTCTCCTGCTCTTGCTAGGTCCATTCCCAATAGGGCAGCAATATTTCCAGCACCTATTTTACCTACAACTTCTCTATAAGCTCCCATATACATTGATACTTGTTGTACTCTGTAATCTTTTTTAGCTCCAACTAAATAGATTCGGTCACCCTCGTTAACACGTCCAGAAAAGACACGACCTGTAGCAACTAAACCTGCATGAGGGTCCATCATTGCAGATGTTAAACATATTACTGTGGGTCCATTCTCATCACAGTTGATCATGGCTTTTCCGATAACGGAGTCTGCTTCTCCTTTCCAGACTTTAGGAACACGATATTTTTGGGCATCAATAGGATTGGGTAAGTTAATAACAGCCATATCTAATATTGCTTTGTGAAGAGGAACAGTTTCTGCAAGTTGCTCTTCTTTTCCATTTTTATAAGCATCTATGACGTCACCGAATTTTATTCCCTTTTTCTGAGCTATTTCGAGTGTGAAACCCCATTTATGTAATGCAGAACCAAATGCAACTGTTCCTTTAGATGGATCAACTTTCCAATTTGTTTTTTGATCTTTTTCTCCATATATTGCGATTAAATTGTTAAAATCTCGGATAATTCTGAGAAGCTTTGTTTGCATTTGTTCTTCGTTAAGTTTTAATTCTTTAATTAGTCTGTCAACTTTATTTATGAAAAGAACTGGTTTAACTCGTTCATTAAGTGCTTGACGAGTGACTGTTTCTGTTTGGACCATAACTTCTTCGACGGCGTCTACTACTACAACTACTCCGTCTATGGCTCTTAGGGCACGTGTTACTTTTCCTGTAAAGTCTACGTGGCCTGGTGTATCAATAAGGTTAACAACATGTGATTTTTTTCCAATCTCGTGGAGGAGAGAAATGTTTGCTGTTTTGATTGTGATTCCACGTTTCTGTTCCTCCTCTAAATAATCAAGAGCTCTTGCGGCTCCAGCAATTTTTGGTGATAATAAACCTGCTTCAGCTAGAAGTGAATCAGACATGGTTGTTTTGCCGTGATCTATATGGGCAATTATTCCGATGTCTCTGATGTCTTCTTTATTTGACATAAGCTTGACTATGTCTTGTGTCTGCCTAAATTTGGGCAACTTACTATTTCTCCTAAGTTGTTAATGTTTAGCATGCTAGATGAAAAGCACACCTATTAACCTTACTATGATAATAAAATTCGGTCTTCAAGGATTTTACTTCGATTAACTTTTAAATCTGAGATTTAACTTGTGAACCTGTAAATTTAATACTTTTTAGATAACATTTTTGTTCATAAATAGAAAAACAAAATAGTCTTTTTTACGATTCTTTTTGAAAGAGTTGATTATTAATTGAAGATTGCGGCTCATCAAGGTTTAAGTTATAAAATGATTGAATTGAAAGCTCATGTAGATGATCTTGAAGTTTTAAGAAAAAAATTGACTAGATTAGGTGCAGAATATATTGGTATTTTTCACCAAAAGGATCATTACTTTGAGGTGCCTGAAGGTCGACTGAAACTTCGAGAAATTAAAGAGAATGATAATTTAGAACTAATTTATTATGAACGCGAAGATATTGCCGGACCTAAAAAAGATGATGCTTTTATTCTGAAGATTCAAGAAGCTGAAGACTTTAAAAAGATTCTTGAAAAGATTTTAACTCCTTTGATAATCGTAAAAAAAGTTCGAGAAATTTATTGTCTTCAGGAAACCCAAATTCATTTAGATGTAGTAGAGAATCTGGGTAAATTTATTGAATTTGAAAGACAATCTAGCAAAAGCTCAGATTCCTTTGAAAAAGATAAAAGAATTCTAGAAAAATTAATGCTAAGTCTTGACATATATGCGGAAAATCTTCAAGAATTATCCTACAGTGAGCTTATTTTATTGAACCGTAAATGAGTTAAATTATCGAAAAAATTCAAATATGGAAAATTGCTGAAAAAATATATGCTCTAATACGTAATAATTAGAAAACTGATGAAAATATGGGTTTTACTTTGATTGCTTTAAGTCCATGTTTTGTCTTCTCAATTTTGAACTCAACTTTTTCTCCTTCCTGTAAATATGTTGCTCCTCTTAAATCTGTTCGATGAACAAAGACTCTTTCTTTCTTCTCTTTGGTTTCAATGAATCCGAATCCGCGATCACAGATCCAACTTTTTACAATTCCTTTTTTCATTTTTCACTCCTCAAACTCATTTTTTATCTTATTTTTATTAGACGTATTTTCGATGTTTAGCACAAGAAACACAATAATAGACAATAGTACCACTATTACTAAAATAGGCACCACGTTTTTTTAAGAGAGTTCTAAGTTTATAATCAAGACGTAATGACGATTTATACTTCTCAATAGCCTTGTCTCGTGGTAATAATTGACCACATTGAATACATTGAACCACCTTCGCTCTGCCTGACTGGCCTTTTTTCCTAGTTATACCCGAACTCATAATTTTTCACTCCTAATTTTAAATTAACTCCTTTGACGCTATTTTGAAGTAGAAAGCATTTGTATTTCATTCTTATTTTTCTAAGAATCATTTTTCTGATCTTTCTATTTGAAATCTATGCCATAAATGGTAAAAAGGATCTAAAATTTTGTATTTTTTCCTTTTCTGTTCAATATTTGATCTAATTTTTTGGTATAGAATTCAAATATTCGTAATTTCCATTTACATATTGTATATTCTCGGTATATTTTATAAAGCTTCTATTAGTTGAGGTTCTTTTTAAAGAACAAATTGGATATGTGACTATTTTGTAAATACCCAAAACCGAACAGATTATTCTAATTTCTTCTTTTGTTTCACTAAATTTCTTTCTTTCCATTTTTCTTTAAATGGTTCATAGTTTCTTAGTGCCGCTAAAACAACATCAATTCTGGATTTGTATAATCCTGTATGAACTAGTTGATCTAGGACATTTACAACATTTTTACTCAGTTTGAAATTGACCAGCATCATATTCTCTTTTTTTAGATGTTTATCCATAGTCTACACTATCACTATACAATAAATATACTTTGTATATACTTATATATCATTTTTCCTATATTACTAGTAAATACTTATGAGGTGAATGAATGTCTAAACCCCCTAGTAAACCAGTAACCGGATCTTCCGGATCTACAAGTTCATCGTCAGAAAATTATCATGATAAAGTGAGGAAAGAGTCAAAAGCAGCTCTAATGGGTGCATTACCCTCAATAACAGTTGGAGTGATTGCTGCAATTCTTTTATGGCTTTTTGGTAACTTAATATTTATACCGATAGCCGAAGGTATAGAATGGTTTGGTTATCCTCTACCACAAATACTAACTTTCATTATACTGATTGCATTAGCAGCCTTTATTCTAAAGATTCTAGTAGATGTCCGGAAAGCTATCGATGCTTTAGCAGGATTAACGGCTGTTGAAATAGGCGCGCCTACAGATGTAACAACAACAGAAATAGAACATTACAAAACAGCAATGCGAGGAATATTCTATATAGTAATTGTTTCGCTGGCTTTCTTCAAACAGTTTTATCAAATATTATTAACCAATTTCTTGAAATTTTACCTTTTTCCAACGATCTGGAATTTACTTTTATGTTAATTATTGGACTGATTGTAGCCATTATTTTATCAATTCTATTGGTTCAAACCATAATCAAAAGCTTAATGAAGACAGTTCAAGGAGGATCAGAAAATGAGTGAGAAGGAAACCAAAGAAAAGTTGGTTATTCAATCAAAGAAACATTTACCAGAAGTGTTGGTTAATCTTTTTGTAGCTTTGTTGATATGGCTTTTCGGAGTGTTAGTCTTTTTACCAACGGCTATTGAAATTTTTCCTCAACTTGTTCCGCTTGCAATAGACCTAATCGTTTTAATAGCTTTTACATTATTTATTTCTAGAGCTTTCGATAGTGGATTTCTAGTACTATTAAATTCTATGGCAAATGTTTTGGCTTATAACTATAAAAAATGGAAAAAAACTGAGACATCAATTGATAAGCTGCAAGAAATCGTTAGAAACATTACTTACATTGTTGTTATGCTAGTTTTCTATTTCTTCTATTCAGTTCTACTACAGATTATTCATCCTGCCCTCAATGGTCTAATGTTAATTCTAATAATTCTATGGATATTTCTAATAGTTCTTAAATCTGTTAATATTTTATTACAACGCAACGATATGTGAGTAAAATTTCTATCCTAAATCTTTTTTTGAATTGTAGCTTATTTACTATTATGCTAAAAGATATTCTTTCAGAAAAACAATGGTATTTAATTATTATATAATTGGGGAATGCCTAAATTAGGCAAATGTTTTGTCAGATTTTACTAATTAGTTGTTTAGTTACTGTTTTTCTGTTTTAAATAGTTCAGCGTATTTTGTTGTACTAACTCCAATAGATCTTAAAATTTTACCACTGTATCTGTTCCTATCTTTGGCTCTTTTCCAAAAAGGTCTTGTATCTAATCCGCCAAAAACTGGATCTAATTGTGATCTATGTTGTTTTATAGCCTCTATTTTTTTGTTCATAATTTTTTCTGAAAATGTTACAATTCTATCGGCTTCTGAAACAGAATATTCCTCCCATCCGCCCCTGTAATTCCAAATCTCCAAATTTTTTATTTTGGATTTTTTGAATGCGATTCTAAAAATTTTTATACATTTACCATGTGTCCCATGTGGATCAGTGCTTTCTCCAGGTACCATTATAATATCTGGTTTCTCGTTTTCAAGAATTTTTACAAGAGGTTGCCAATCAGATTCTTGTATTTCGTTTTTAATTATTTGTCCAGTTTCATAGAATGGAGACTCTAAAAATATTAGACTATTTTCTGATAGACCTAAAGTTATTGTAGCTCTTTTTGCTTCATTTTCTCTTACTTTACTTTTTAATTCAAAAATTTTTTCTAAATCAAAATTTTCTGATTTTAAATCTAACTGTTGATCTGTATTTTTCGATTTTTGTTTTTTATTCAAATATTTAATTACATCTTCATTTCGAACTGCAATATTTCCGCTAACCATGTAGATTATTTTTAATGAATTGCCATTTTCTTGAAGGTATTTTATTGTTGCTCCAACTGAAATTACATCGTCATCTGGGTGAGGAGATAAAATTAGTATTTTCTTGTTGAATGGTAGCTGTGTTTTCGTAAGAATTTTGGAGTTTAGTCTATTATTGATCTCTTGGTTTATTGAGCCTATTTTGTTCGGATACAATTCTGCTAAGTCAGTTAGATTATTATTTTTGTAGTCTTCTACCTTTAGATTGCTAATGGTTTTTTGGGTCTTTTTTGAAAGCCAAATGACTGCGTTTTCAATAAAATTATCATTTTTCGATTCAAGTTTTGCTTGTTCTTTTTTCCAATTAATTTGTCTGACTAACCAAGGATTTGAAAATGCATTTAATTTTGAGCCAGCTCCTTTATCAACGATAACTGTAAGGTTAGGATGTTTTTGTAGAATTGATGCTGGAACTAAGTTAGTTATTGGTCCTTCTAATGCTTCTTTTATTGATCCTGATTTACTATCACCATAGGCTAAGAGGACTATTTT
>JARRMA010000002.1:0-12542 GCA_037386505.1 Candidatus Bathyarchaeota archaeon | reverse complement strand
TCTACTTTTTTACTGAATTTTTTTATGATAATAAGATTAATATGGATTCCAGTTCTTATTTTGACAACCAGGGTTGATGATTTAAAATGACTCGAAAAATTGTGATTATTGGAGCCCACGCTGCAGGTTTAGATGCAGCTTCTGCAGCTAGAAAAACAGATAGAACAGCCGAAATAACTTTGATAACAAAAGAGGAGAAACCCGCATACTCTCGTTGTGGTCTTCCCTTTGTTCTTGGTGGGCATATAAAAAACTTTAATGATTTGGTGGTCTTTCCTGATCGATTTTACAAAATGATGAAATTAAATCTTTTAACTCAGACCACAGTAACGAATATTGATGTTAAATCAAAAAATGTTGATTTGATAACAAAAGATGGAACCAAAGATACTCTGTCATATGATAGTCTAATTATAGCTACTGGTGCTGATCCATTCGTTCCCCCAATAAAGGGGCATGATAAAAAAGGCATATTTGTTGTTCGCACAATAGAAGATGGTGAAAAAATCAATCAAGCAATTCAAACAGCAAAGTCAGCAGTAATCATAGGTGCTGGGCTCATCGGACTTGAAGTTGCAGTTTCATGCCTTGAGCGGGGATTGAAAACTACAGTAGTTGAATTTCTACCTTATGTTCTTCCAGTCTTATTAGACAAAGCAATGGCTGATCGAGTACAAAAAATGCTTGAAGAAAAAGGTATGAGAATAATTGTGGGAAAAGGAGCTGAAGAGATTCTGGGCACAGATAAAGTTTCAGGAGTTCGTGTTAGCGGAGAAGAAATTGATGCAGATCTAGTAATTATAGCCACAGGTGTTAGAGCTAATATTGATTTAGCGAAAAATGCGGGAGTAGAACTTGGACAAAAAGGCATAAAAACTAATGTCCAAATGGAAACAAACATTAAAGATGTCTATGCTATAGGAGACTGCGCCGAATCGATACATATTGTTACTCATAGACCTGTAATGAGTCAACTTGGGACTACTGCTGTGAAGCAAGCAAAAGTGGCAGGAATAAATGCCGCAGGAGGTTACTCAACATTCATTGGAGCAATGGGATCTTGGATAACTAGATTATTTGATACCGAGATAGGTGGAACAGGTCTAACAGAATTCATGTCTAAACGGTCCGGACTTGAAACTGTTTCAGGAACAATTGTTTCTAAAACTAGAGCAGATTATTTCCCAGGAGCCTTACCTATTCGAATCGAATTAATTGCAGACAAAGAAACTGGCAAATTGATAGGAGGTCAAATCATAGGGGGCGAGGAAGTAACACAACGTATAAACGCTTTATCCTTCGCAATTCAAAATGGAATGACAGTACAGGAATTAGCAAAAGCTGAAACCTGTTATGCACCTCCGGTTTGCGAAACGTGGGAACCTATGGTCTTAGCTGCAGAAATGGTATTGAGGAAACTATAGTAAATTGCTTCTTTGATATATTTCAATCTGGAATCTAGCTTATCCTTTAGCTAGTAATTCCACCATATTTATTTTTGTTAATAATACAGTTATTTGTTATAAGACTAAAATTATAAAATAGTACTATTTGGTTTTTGTATGATGATTTTGAATTAGAACTCAAAAAGAAAGCTTTATTTGTTCGCTTAACTTTAATCGAGTTTCTTGTAAACGGTGGTTCCCATGGGAAAGGAAAAACTTAAGATTGCTTTTTATTGGGCGGCTAGTTGTGGAGGCTGTGAAGTAGCTGTTCTTGACGTCAATGAAAAAATCTTAGATGTCGTTGCAGCTGCTGATATTGTTTTCTGGCCTGTAGCAATTGATGTAAAATATAAAGACGTCAAAGCTATGCCAGACAAAAGTATAGATGCTTGCTTCTTCAACGGCGCAATAAGAAACGAAGAAAATGAAAAAATGGCTAAACTCCTAAGACAAAAATCTAAGATATTGGTGGCTTTCGGCTCATGCGCAAACGACGGATGTGTTAAAAGCCTTGCTAATCTTTGGGATAAAGACGCTGTCTTTGAGCGTGCTTACCTTGAAACTCCATCGACTGTAAATTCTGAATCTGTACTTCCTCAGACACATGTAAAAATAAATGAGGGAGAATTGGAGCTTCCTGAGGTATACGATACAGTTAAGACTCTCCCACAAACAGTGGATGTTGATTATACGATATCTGGGTGTCCTCCACCTGTTCCTGCAATCTTGGAAATGTTTACCGCTTTTATTAGTGGTAATTTACCTCCTAAGGGTTCAAGTTTCTTGCCTGATAAATCGGTTTGTGATGAGTGTCCACGTGAAAAGAAGCATACTCAGATTACCGAAATAAAAAGAATATACGAAATTGAAGATGATGGCGAAACCTGTTTCTGGGACCAAAATGTAATTTGTATGGGTCCAGCTACCCGTGCAGGATGTGGGTGCCAATGTCCAAATGTTAACATACCTTGTACAGGTTGTGGTGGTCCAGGTCCACGCGTAGTTGATCAAGGTGCAGCAGCTATAAGTGCTCTTGGCTCTCTTGTTGCAAACCCAGATGTAGTAAAACAGGTTGTAGACCCAATTGGAACATTTTACAAGTATTCTTTAGCTAATTCAATATTAAGAAGGAAGGTACAAAAATGAAAGAAATAGTAATAGATCCCATAACTCGATTGGAAGGGCATGGAAAAATAACTATATTCCTTAATGATTCAGGAAATGTAGAGAATGCATATTTCCAAGTTCCTGAACTGCGTGGTTTTGAGCGATTTTGTGAAGGTAGACGTGCTGAAGATCTTCCAATAATAACGACCAGAATTTGTGGTGTATGCCCAGTTGCCCATCATATGGCTGGGGCAAAAGCTTTAGATGCTGCATTCAATGTAGAACCAACTGAGACAGCTAAGAAACTACGAGAACTTGAGTATTGTGGGTATTATGTTTATGATCACATACTTCACTTCTATTTCTTAGGTGGTCCAGATTTTGTTGTTGGTCCCGATGCTCCAGCTGCCAAGCGAAATATTCTTGGAGTAATTGAAAAAGCTGGATTGGAAGTAGCTGGTGAGGTAATAAAACATCGTGCATATGGGCAAAGAATAACTGGGATTATCGGAGGAAGACCTACCCACCCTGTAAGTGCAGCGATGCCAGGTGGAATAGCTAAATCACTAAATGAAGAAGAACGTCAAGACATAGAGAACATGTTTAAAAGTTGTCATGAATTTGCGAAATTTAGTTTAAAACTTTTTGACGATATTGTCCTTAAAAATGCTGATTATGTAAGTTTGATTACAAGTGATCCTTACAACCTGCCGACATATTATATGGGTACAGTTGATGAAAATAACAAAGTGAACTTCTATGATGGAAAAGTTCGTGTAGTAGATCCTGAAGGAAAAGAGTTTGTTAAATTTGAACCTTCAGAGTATTTGAATGTTATTGAAGAACACGTAGAACCATGGACTTATGTTAAAATGCCTTATTTGAAAGAGATTGGATGGAATGGCCTTACAGCCGGACCAGACAGTGGAATTTACCGTGTTGGTCCTCTTGGAAGGCTTAATGCCTCCGAAGGTATGGCAACACCTCTAGCTCAAGCTGAATATGAAAGAATGTATAAAACTCTTGGAGGAAAACCAGTTCACGCCACATTAGCTTTTCATTGGGCTCGACTTATTGAACTATTATATGCTACTGAAAGAGGTCTTGAACTAGTCAAAGATCCTGAAATAACAAGCAAAAATATTCGAAATAAACCAGGAAAACCTGGAGAAGGTGTAGGAATCACTGAGGCTGCAAGGGGAACTTTAATTCACCATTACCAATTAGATGAAAATGCTTTAGCAAAGAAAGTTAACCTAGTTGTAGCAACAACCCATAATGCACCAGGTATATGCATGTCAATAAAAAATGCTGCACAAGGTATTATAAAAGATGGTGAAGTTAACGATGGTCTTCTAAACAAGGTTGAGATGGCTTTCAGAGCTTATGATCCATGTTGGGCTTGTGCAACTCATTTCGCTATTGGTGAGATGCCTCTAGAAGTTAATATCCTTGATAGCTCCAAGAAACTAGTTAAGACCCTTCAAAGATGAGCGAATGAAAATGGAGCAACCTAAGGTCGGAGTATTCTTATCTGACTGTGGAAAACAGCTCTCTGAAATCCTCGACTTTGAGGCTCTTACAAGTTTCTTAAAGACTATACCGAATGTAACAATAATTGCAAGGGCTAATGAATTTTGGCGAGGTAAAGGATTACAGACAATTGTTGATGCAGTAAAGAATGGAAAGATCAACCGAGTAGTTGTAGCTGAAAGCCTAACTAAGATAAGTGATGTAAATATAGCCAAAGCTGTAGAAGATGCTGGGTTAAATTCTTACCTAGTGGAAGTAATAGATCTTAAGGATCACTGTGCTTGGCCTCATCGATCAACACCTAAAGAAGCTACTGAAAAAGCTAAAGCAATGCTTTTATCTGCAATCGAAAGAGCAAAGCTTCTTGAACCAATAAATAAAATTGAATATCCTGCTCTTAAATCTGCACTTGTTATCGGTGGAGGCATTGGGGGAATGCAAACTGCTGTGGATTTGGCAGATTTAGGTGTAAATGTCACTTTAATAGAAAAATCACCATTTCTTGGAGGTCTCTCTGCTCGAGTCGGTCGATTTTTCCCAACAGACGACTGTGCAATTTGTATCCAACCTCCATCTTCTGATGTTAAAACTATCACTCATACTTCAAGAAAATGTGTTTATCGTTCTGGCTTCAGTGAGATTCCTAATCTTAATATTTTAACAAACACCGAAGTTGTGACTGTTGAAGGAACTCCAGGTAACTTCAAAGTTACTTTGGAGAAGAAACCGAGATATGTTGATGCAAATAAATGTGTAGCTTGTGATAAATGTGTCTCTGTTTGTCCGGTAGAAACCCCCGATGCGTACAATGCGAATTTGGGCAATCGAAAAGCTATCTATATTAATGTTCCAACTGTTCATCCACAAACCTATGTTATAGATGAAAAAGCCTGCAAGTTCCATGAATGTGAAAAATGTGTTTCGGTTTGTCCAACAAATGCAATAAACTTGGACGAGAAAATTGAACTAATGACATTGAACGTTGGTAGTATAGTTGTGGCTACAGGATTCAAAGAATTCGATTCAAGTGCAATAAAAGAGTATCACTATGATCAATATCCTGACGTTATAACTAATCTTGAATTAGCTAGAATGATTGACAATTTCGGTCCAACAAACGGTAATATTATCCGTCCGTCCGATAGCAAACCAGCTAAGAAAATTGTTTTTATTCAATGTGCTGGATCCCGCGATAGACGATATAATCCATATTGTTCAAGTATTTGCTGTATGATTTCTTTGAAAAATGCATCATTAATAAAAGAGTCTAATCCTGATTCCGAAATTACAATATGCTATATTGATATAAGAACAACTGGAAGAGAGCATGAGTATTATTATGAAAAAGCTAGAGAGTTAGGTATCAAATTCGTTAAAGGAAGACCAACAGAAATCTATGCTGATGAAGAAAAAGGCAAATTAATTGTTGATGTTGAGGATGCACTCCTAAATAGATTTTTAGACTTAGAAGCTGACTTAGTCGTTTTGGCTACTGCGATGGTACCACCTGAAGGAACACAGAAACTCGCTGAGCTTTTAGGAATTGAATTGAATGATGATGGATTTTTCAAAGAATATAATGCTAAACTCAGACCAACTGAGACAAAACAAAGAGGAACTTATCTTTGTGGAGCCGCAACTTTTCCAAAAGACGCACCAACTGCTTCTTTGCATGCTCATTCCGCAGCTATGAAAGCTGCAAAGTTCTTGATTAACGGTAAAATAGTAAAAGATCAACGAACTGCTATAGTTAATGATGAATATTGTGGGGATTGTGAGTTCTGTCCAGTAACCTGTCCTTATGGAGCTATAAGTCTGGAACCAACCACAGGGGATCATTTTGTTGCAACAATTAATGATTTACTTTGTGAAGGTTGTGGGGTTTGTGTTGGGACCTGTCCATTAAATGCTATAGAGCTCAGACATTCTAGACCAAATCAAATGGATGCTCAAATTAATGCTCTTTTGTCAATAAATGGAACATCTAAACCTTTGGTTTTAGCTTTCTGCTGCCAAGAGTGTGGACATACTGCTGTTGATTCTTCTGGAATGGCTAAACTAGAATATCCAGCCAATGTAAGGATTATCAAAGTTCCGTGTGCGGGAATAGTTCGAGTTAACCAGATTCTTGAAGCCTTTAAAGCTGGAGCTCAAGGAGTTATGGTAGTTGGGTGCAAATCTGATGGTTGCCATTATGAGGTTGGTAGTGGGAAGGCTGAAAAGAAAATGGATCTTGCTAAGGTATTGCTAAAGGAATATGGTATAGAACCTGATCGTTTGGAAATGTTTAATATGGTTTATATTGAAGGAGCTCAGTTTGCAAAAGCTGCAAAGATGATGACCGATCGCGTAGCAAACTTAGGTCAACTGAAAATTTTGAAGGATTCTTAAAGGAGGTACATAATTATGTCACATGATTCAAAAAGAAATGCAAATTTGTCATTCCCTGAAGAAATCAAAGGACGTCACGGAGGGGAGACTTTACTGTCTTGCTACCAATGCGGAACTTGTGCTAGTAGTTGTCCAATAGCTAGAATCGATTCAAGATTTAATCCACGAGAGGTTATTAAATTGGCTCTATTAGGAGAAAGAAATGAAGTTATTTCCGGAGAGTCAATATGGTTATGCACCTCATGTTTCAATTGTCAAGAACGATGTCCGCAAAATGTTGAGATTGCTGAATTAATTTATGCTTTGAGAAATATTGCCGTAGACGATGGGTTCTCTCCAAATATATATGCTGATTTTGGATCTGCTCTTATGACTGAAGGACGGATTGTAAGTATTTCTAAATTTGTAGAAAAGAAACGTGAAGAATATGGTCTTCCTGCCCTCAAATCAGTAGCTCTAGAAGATTTGAATAAAATTCTCGTTGAAACAGATTTTACTAAACCAGAAAAGACGGAGGAATCAAAATGATGAAATATGCAATTTTTTTGGGATGTACTATACCCGCTCGTCAACCTAACTATGAAATATCGGCGAGAAAAACTTTTGAAAAATTAGGAATAGAATTAGTAGATTTAGAGGGATTTACTTGCTGTTGTCCTCCACCAATTCAGTCAATTAATTTGGAAAGTAGTCAAGCAGTGGCAGCTTACAATATTTGTTTAGCTGAAGAAGCAGGTTTAGATATTGTTGCTCTATGTAATGGTTGTTTTGAGTCCTTGGCAATGGTTAATGCAGCTCTTAAGAAAGATCCGGAATTAAAAGAACACATTAACAAAGTATTAGCTAAAGTTGGTAAAGAATTCAAAGGTTCCATTGAAGTAAAACATTTTCCACAAGTCCTGATGGATGATATTGGTCTTGAAAAAATAAAAGAAAAAGTCATTAAACCTCTGAGTTCTCTTAAAGTAGCAGCATTCTATGGTTGTCATTCACTAAGACCTAGTGAACTTTTGAAGTTTGACGATCCTGAAAGACCACAAATATTTGAAAATTTGATAAAAGCTCTTGGAGCAGAATCTGTTGAATATCGGAATAAATTAAAATGCTGCGGAGGTTTAATGAGAGGTATTTCTGACGAGGCAGCTCTTAGTCTAGCTAGAGAAAAATTGGTGAATACAAGCAAAGCAGGTGCTGATTGTATAAGTACATTATGTCCATTCTGTTTTGTTGCTCTTGATATAGGACAAATTCAAGTAAAATCAAAATTTGAAGAAGTCTATGATATGCCTATTCTTCACTATTCAGAGCTTATTGCATTATCTTTAGGAGTAGAACCTAGCGAGTTAGCGCTTAGAAGTCATAAGATAAAAGTTGATAAAGTTCTCGAAAAGATTGCATAAGCAACAAGAACTTAATTGCGGATTTTTCTCGCAAAATTTAATTTTTTCTGCTAAAGATTTCAATAAAGTTAATATTTTGAAACTCGGTACAGTTTCAAACCTGAATATAGGTGTTTAAAAAATGGTGAACGCAGCAATAAATGGATTTGGAAGAATAGGGAGGCTCCTTTATCGAGCAGCCCTTGAAGAAAAAGCGGATATAAACTTTGTAG
Source organism: Candidatus Bathyarchaeota archaeon (assembly GCA_037386505.1). Classification (GTDB taxonomy): domain Archaea; phylum Thermoproteota; class Bathyarchaeia; order Bathyarchaeales; family Bathyarchaeaceae; genus Bathyarchaeum. The sequence continues at coordinate 4,454 of JARRMA010000002.1, read as the reverse complement.
CAGTAAACGATTTAACTGATGCAAAAACATTAGCTCATCTACTGAAAAACGATACTGTTCATGGCAAATTTCCATTTTCCGTTGAAGTCAAAGGGTCATCACTAATAGTTGACGGAAAGGAACTCAAAATTTTAGCACAACCTGATCCAGCGAAACTTCCATGGAAAGAAATGGGCGTTTACGTCGCAGTTGAATCAACAGGACGATTTAGAGATTACGCTTCAGCTTCAAAGCATCTTGAAGCAGGAGCAGAAAAAGTTCTTGTATCTGCACCAATGAGCCCAGCTACAAGTGCTGATTTAACTGTGGTTTATGGTGTAAACGACGATCTATACGATCCAAAGAAACATAATGTGATGTCATTAGCTTCATGTACTACTAACTGTTTGGCACCAGTCGCCAAAGTACTCGATGAGAATTTTGGAATAGAAAAAGGTTTAATGACAACAGTTCATGCCGTAACCAATGATCAAAGACTTCTTGATATGCAACACAAAGATCTAAGAAGAGCCAGATCTGCAGCCTTTAATATGATTCCAACATCAACGGGTGCAGCAGCAGCAGTCGGTTTAGCACTTCCAAAGCTTAATGGAAAATTAAATGGTATGGCATTACGTGTTCCAATACCCGATGTATCTATTGTAGACTTAGTTGCAGTATTGAAGAAAGAAGCTAGTGCAGAGGAAATTAATGCAGCTCTAAAGAAAGCAGCTGAAGGAAAACTAAAAGGTGTATTAGGTTATACAGAAGAGCCACTAGTCTCGTCAGATCTTATCAACAATAACAATTCAGCCATAATTGATGGTCAATTAACTATGTCTATAGGCAATTTGGCCAAAGTCCTTGCTTGGTACGACAACGAATGGGGCTATTCAGTTAAGATGGCTCGAATGATCGAAAAGATCTGCAAGATGGCTTAAAACGAGACAAAAGATCTCAAATCCCCCCACCCCTTTTTTTAAATATTTAAGGTGAATATTGTGCCAAAATTTTTGACGATGGATGATTTTAATTTTAAAAACAAGACCGTTCTTGTTAGAGTAGACTTTAATTCTCCAGTTGATCCTAAGACTAAAAAAGTTCTTGATGATACTCGGATTCGTGCACATGCTGAATCAACTATTAAAGAGTTAGTCAAAAAAGGTGCTAAAACTGTTATCTTGGCTCATCAGGGAAGACCTGGAGATGCAGATTTTATCGGCCTTGAACAACATGCAAATCTTCTAGGAAAAGCTTTAGGAATTTCTGTAAAATATGTCGATGATGTTCTAGGAAAATCTGCACAAGATGCGATTAAGAATTTGAAGAGTGGCGAAGTCTTAGTTTTAGGAAATGTTAGAGGTGTACCAAACGAACAAAATAAAGGAACACCTGAAGAGCATTCTAAGACTGAATTTGTTAAGAATTTAGCTCCTTTAGCGGACATTTTTATAAATGATGCATTCGCCGCAGCTCATAGAGCTCATATATCAATGGTTGGTTTTACAGCTGTATTGCCAAGTGCTGCAGGTAGAATAATGGAACGTGAACTCAAAGCTTTAGGAAAAGTTCTAGAATCTCCAGAAAAACCATCCGTTTTTGTTATAGGTGGAGCAAAAGGTGACGACTCATTAGATATATCAAATTATGTATTGAAAAATAGAATAGCAGATAATGTTTTAACTGGAGGAGTAATAGGGCACATTTTTCTTGTTGCAAAAGGCTTTGACTTAGGTAAAGGAAATATGACTTTCTTAGAGAAAAAAGAATTGATGCCTCTAGTACCTGGGATAAAAGAACTCATGAAACAATATCCAGGTGCTCTTGTAACTCCAGTTGATTTAGCTATGGAAGTCAACAAAAAACGAAAAGAGATAGATGTTGAAGATTTACCCACAGATAATAATATCTTTGATATTGGAACAAAAACTGCAAACAAATTCGCTGAAATTGTGATGAACGCTAAAACAATTGTAGTAAGCGGTCCTGTTGGTGTCTTTGAGAATCCAGAATTTAAAAAAGGTTCAAAAATTGTCCTCGAAGCTGTTGCTAAATCTAAAGGTTTTTCTCTAGTTGGTGGTGGGCACACAGTTGCTACAGTAGAAAAATTGGGATTGTATGATAAAATGTCCTATGTAAGCACCGCTGGAGGGGCATTGATAGAATTTCTCATGGGAAAGCAACTGCCGGGAGTAGTGGCCCTAGAAAAGGCTGCTGCGAGAACTTAAATTTCTCCCTCTTTCTTTAGAGGGATTTTTCTATTTCTTAAGAATTGTTCCATTTTGATTTAAGGAATATTTATTGCTCTTGTGTTCCATTCGTCTAGAAAGCTATCATCTGGATGCTTTTCTGAGGACGGATATGGGAAGCCACTCATGTCTTGGAATGGTAATGGTTCTACTGTGAAATCAAATTCGTATCCCCAATTTCCTACATGGTCTTTAAACCATGAAGCAACAAACAAGAAGAAACTTCTTTCCATGCCTTCTTCAACAATTGGTAGGTCATCTGTTGGAAACTTTAGAGAAATTATATCACCTTGTATTCCAATGACAAATTCATCATCTGCTTTCAAAAGTAATTCAGTTATATTTCCGTATTTTGTGAAGTACCCTGAAGCATTTGTAGTCGTCGAAGCATAATCAAGCGATTCAAGGGAAGCAATCGGGAAGACTTCGGTTACTGTTATCTTTTCTTGTCGGGTAATATCTATTCCAATATAGTCATATGTTACATTCCAGAAGTTTGTAATCCGAATCTTATATTCAGTAACGTTGGGTGGGAAAAGATCTGTCATATTAACAGCAAATGTTCTAGGAACGTAATCTCCTGGAATTGGTATTTGTCTGTTTTGTGGAACTCGAATCCAATTACCTTCTGAGTCCATGACTTCCATGTAGGATGGAGGATTAATTTGTGTGCCATTTGGAACTAATCCATTTTCTGCTGCTTCTTTAAACTGATCTATCCAATCATAGTATGGTTGTGCTGGTCCCCAATCGACCATTCCATTGATTACTAATTTGATCTCTTGTGCATCAGACAGATTCCCTAGCTCTAGTGTTAACTGATTTAATGTTATGTTATCCCATGATGGACTTAGCACACCATTGCTGGCTGGGGTAAATATTCCGTCAAGTTCGGAGATTTGAGGTAACATATCTTCTCCTTTTTCATTTGTCGCAGAAATTGGTGTTAGTAAATTATCTTCGTCTATTGTGTATATTTTACCAAAGAAGCCACGATTGACGTAATTTACCATGGTTGAGTAAACGTCTGTATTATTAGGGTGATCAACAACGACGAGATAGGATGTGTCTACATAGAAAATTTCATTCCATTGTTGAAAGAGAACCATATCGTAATATTCAGTACCGTTGTCTGTTTTTGTTTCTAATTGTGTTTTATCTAGTTTGACATGATCCCAAGGGTTGCCTCCTCCGAACACAATGTTACCATCTTCAGTGATATAATCAATGTACCCTAGCCACCCAGCGTTCGAAACCTCTGTGATATAAACATAGTCTGCGCCATTCCATATGTACAGGGACGGACACGATGCATACCCGCTAATTACGATATAGTTTGCTAATACCGATAATTGTTTGTTTAAATTGATCGTTCTAGATTCAGTTGTCACTCCATCATTCCAATGATCAAACTCTACTACACCGTATTGCAGTTGAACAATTCTGTCTGTACTTAAACTATAATTACCAACAGGTAAAAGGGCAGACCAAGGTGATTCAAGTGTTTCACCATCAAAAGTAAATATCATCGGTGTAGATCCCCCTCCAGACCGATTTATTGAAATTGTGTGATAACCATCAGTAGCTATCTGGAAATATCCAACTAAAGTATTATTTTGATTTCCTAAATTGGTTAACTCAACTCTATACCCTTCTACCTTTATCTCTGAGGGTCCTTCCTCAGCTGTAACTGAGTACTCAACAATGACTCCAGTTTCACCTGGTTGCATTGTATATGTTTTTGTAACTGTTTCAATTGCTACATCATTATGTTTTATAACAAACCTTACGTGAAGTGTAGCTACCTCGTTTGCTAAATTATCAGCTTTGGCTCGTATATTCACTGTTTCTCCTCCCCAAACTTCGTAAGGACTTACAGCTAATCCATACAATTTTGTGTTAGGTGATGCAGGAACCAAGTCTTCGACATTAAAAGAATCTGTCATATCTCCTATTTTGACATTATGTGAACCTGAATTTGATTCTGTAATCTTAAATTCAACATCTACAGATGCTTGACCCCCTACAGTGACTGTTTTTGTATCTCTTATATTTCCATCAATTTCTAAGTTTACTGTGTGAGAACCTGTTTCTTCTCCAATGTTTGTTACCTTAACAGAGATTGTAACCGATTCTCCCGATAAAACAGAAGAGGGATTTATATTCAAATTGGATAATTTGAATTCAGCGGGTTTGGCTGTTTGTGCTTCAGATGTAACTTTAAAT
>JARRMA010000001.1:0-15554 GCA_037386505.1 Candidatus Bathyarchaeota archaeon | reverse complement strand
GGATTTGGGTTTGGGAGTCAAAATTTACTTCTATTCAATCTGTTTTGTTTTTAGCTTTAAAATGTGGGCAAGCTGGACCTTTAGGGTTCAAGTTAGTTACATTAAGAATGCTTGGAGCGGCTTTGCAGGTTCCATTATCAAAATTGGCGCATTCTCCATGCTTGTGATTCGTAAAGTCCATTTTTGGTAATGCACGTCGGAATCGTTGAAATGCGTTTCCAATTTTTCCCATTTTTAAAAACCCGCTAATGATTTCTGCTATTTGTTTTTACTAAAGATGATACTTAAACTTAATCCAAAAAGGGGATCATCCAGATTTAAAAAAGATCTATTACATTTAAGGCGTTTTGGAGAATGTAAAACATCACTAATATCAAATAAAGACCTATCTTGGTCATGAATGCTCAAAACCATATAGATAAGATTCCGCTGTCTTGAACTTTGAGAAAACTAATAACTGCAAAAATTAGGTTACGAATAGTTTTGATCTGATTTTGAATTCATAAAGAAATTTGGTATAATTTGGGTAAAATTATGGTTGAATCCTGAAAAATTCCTTTATAACAATTTAGGAAACTTATTTCAAAAAAGGAGGTGGGACAAAATAGAAAGAAAAACTATAGCTTTGACACTTATGATGTTAACCGTTTTTTCGATAGTTGGAGCATTAACTGCAACATCATTTGCAACTGATACAACCTCAGATACAAATTCGGTAGATGTTGAAAGTCAAACAAATGAAGCACCATTCTTAGGCATTCCTGAAATGATGTTAAGTGAACAGGGATTTGGTGGAGGACCAGGATGTAGAGCAGGACACAGAGGCGGAGGTCCAGGAGGTATGACAAATATTGAACTTAGCACAGAATACACAGATGCTGTTAATGCTATACTTGAAGCTGATACAGATATACAAACCCTAATTGCAGAAGGCTATAACGTAACATCAATTAGACCAAAAATCGCTAGTGTTGTTGAAGCTGATGGTACCATCGTAACAAGTGCAACCACTGCAGTAGTCAAATTAGAAAACGGGACTTCAGGCTATGCAATTGCTAACGTAGAAATATCCGAAGCACAGGTCACTCAAATAGTCATCTTCACAAGAACTGTAATCGACAAAACAACCAGTTAAAACAAATTGTCCCTCATACGATATACTAATGGAAATAAACCATTGGACTTTTCCTTCCCCTTTTTTAATTATTAAAAATTTATGGGTTGATAATTAATTAGTTTTTTTCTGTAGATTGTAATTGCTACTATAGAAGTTTGAAGTGATAGTTATTTGGGTTTGGGGTTAATATTAATCATCCTTGATGGTACACTTGATAGGACGATGGGACTGTTAACGTCCATGCTTGGGTGGTTAACCACGGTTCCTAATGCGCGTTCATTTGCTCAGGTTCCAAAAAATATCAAACCACAGAAAGGAATTTAACTGATTAAAAAAATATAACTAGGGGCGTTGGACGCTCAAATCCCAGTTGGATATCTGGGTTAGCTTTTATATCTGCAAATATGGGTGCGCTTGAACTTATGGGAATGTGCGCAGGAGCATATGAATATGGATTCATCCAAGTCCAATTCTATTGGCTTGGAGCAGTTCCAGCTATCCTATTCTTGGCACTTTTTATGATGCCGCTTTACTATGGAACCAAAGTCCATTCTGTCCCAGAATATCTAAAATTGCGTTACAACGAAGCTACGAGAGGATTAAATGCAGTTATTTTCGCTGTAATGACCTTGCTTCTTTCCGGCATAAGTATGTATGCTCTTGCCTTAATCTTTAATATCCTGTTAGGTTGGTCAATTTATCAAAGTATTATACTTTCTGCAATCATTATCGCGATATATGTTAGCCTCGGTGGATTGACTTCATCAATTTATAACGAAATTTTACAGTTTTTTCTAATATGGTTTGGACTTTTACTTTTACCTATTCTTGGTTTAAACGAAGTTGGGGGATGGGAAGGTTTGACAAGTCGAATCCCAGAATCCTTTGGCCACATATGGACTAATACTGCAGCTGCATCACAAAACCCGATGGGAGTCGATTGGTTAGGTCTCGTTCTTGGGCTTGGCTTTGTTTTGTCATTTGGGTATTGGTGCACTGATTTTTTGGTAATCCAAAGAACTCTATCAGCAAAAGATGTTGAGGCAGCGCAAAAAGCGCCATTAATTGGAGGCGCCATAAAATTACTATTGCCTTTAATTGCAATTATACCTGGATTGCTAGCTATTGTCTTAGTCCCTGGATTAGGAGAAGGAGGGCAGTCTTATAATTTAGCATTACCTTTATTGATTAAACGTTACTTTCCTCCAGCTTTGATAGGTATAGGACTTACTGCATTAATGGCTGGGTTTATGTCGGGAATGTCTGGAAATATAACTGCATTTTCAACCGTGTGGACGGATGACATCTATAAAACCTATGTTAACAAGAAAGCTTCAGACAAGCATCTAGTTTGGATGGGACGTATAAGCGTTATAGTTGCATGTATAATTAGCATAGGCACCGCTTTTATTGCCATGTCGTTTCCAAGCATAATGGATTATATGCAAGCGCTGTTTTCTTTAATTAATGCGCCACTTTTCGCAACTATTCTCCTTGGAATGTTCTGGAAAAGAACAACTCCATGGGGAGGATTTTTCGGCTTAATAATAGGAATAATTACAGGAATCGCATTATTTGTCTTTGTACCTACTTCCTACTTTGGGACTGTAATGGCAGCTAACATATGGAGAGCATGGTGGACATGGGCAACATGTTTCCTAGTTACTTTGTCAGTCAGTATAATAACAAAACCGAAAACAGAAGAGGAGCTTAAAGGTGTCGTTTATGGTCTAATAGACAAGGGGGAAATTCAGAAAAAACTTCCATGGTACAGTCGACCAATAACTTGGGCGCTGATAATAATTGCTTGTTTAATTATCGTGAATATAATATTCTTCTGAGAGTGAAATCATGCCAAAAAATCAGTCGAAAACTACTTTCGTTGACCTGAAATTCTTTCTTGGTTTGCTGTTTATGATTTATGGCCTCTTACTAGCAGGTACTGGATTCTATTACACTGTAAATCCAATCTCAGGTATTGATTCAAGTATTGATGTCTATTGGGGATTATTAATGTTGACAATCGGAGCCATAAATTATTATAAATCAGATAAGCCAAGCAACTGGAATAAAGCATTTGCTATATCCGGTATCAATCAAATTGAAAAACGCTTGAAAGGAATACTGGAAGAAACAGTGGAGGAAGTTTAATGCAAACATCTCCTGAACAAGGAGTAATCGGTAACAGTCAAATGTTAGCCACCATCGGCAAAAATGGAGAAATAAGACATCTCTTTTGGCCAACAATTGATTATCCTCAGCATATTCTAGGTTCATTGCCTGGGATATTCTACTCTACTAAAAATGATGATAAATTTGGGTGGCTCACAGACTTCCCTTGGAAAAGCAAACAGAAATATGTTGAAAATACGAACATACTGCTAACAACTTTTCAAAACTCTGAAGCAGGATTAAATGTATATGCTGCAGATTTTGTTTTACCCGATGAAAACGTCCTTGTGAGAAACTTTCTGTTACGAAATATGAGCATGAACGACGTTTTCTTGCGCTTTTTTTATTATAACGACCTTGCGCTTTCAGAAACAGACATAGATGATGCAGCATATTACGTACAGAAACAAGATGCTATAATTCACTACAAACGGAACTTCTATTTTCTGTATGGTGGCACTCGACAATCTCCTGGTCATCAATGTGGGGTGCATGGAGAAGACTCGGACGCTTTCAATGATGTTTACGACTCTGAACTTTCAGGTGGCTCCCTCGTATTATACGATGGTATTAGAGCCGTAAATTCTTGTCTAAGCTGGGATATTGGAACATTACAAAGCAGCCAAGAGAAGAATCTGACTGTTTTAATTGCCATGGAATCAAATGAAGAAAAAGTTTTGAAACTTTTAGCTAAAAATAGGCAAGTCGAAAATAACGTACTTTTGAAGCGAACTGAAGAATACTGGAAAACATGGATTAACAGTTTTAAACACGATTTCAGAAATGAAACATTAAATAGACTGGTAAGAAGATCACTGCTTGTACTTAAACTTCTATCAGACAAAAATCATGGCGGTATTATCGCTGCACCATGCATGACACCTGAATATCGTTTTTGCTGGCCAAGAGATGCTACCTATGTAGCGTATGCTTTTGACATGTGTGGTTTTCATCAGGAATCAGAAAAATTCTATAAGTGGTGCAAAAGAGCTCAAGAACCAGAAGGAGGATTGTATCAACGCTATTTCATTGAAGCGAAGATACGTGGTCCAACTTGGAGTTCACAAATCGACGAAATTGCAACTGTTATTTGGGGTATAGGCAAACATTTTGATTTGACAAAAGATAAAGAGTTTCTCAAAACATTATGGCCGATGATTAAAAAAGCAGTAAATTTCATGTCTAGTATAATAGATCCAAAAACAAGTCTCATTACTTCTGTAGGTTTATGGGAAGAAAGATTTGGCAGTCACACATATTCAAACGCAGCAGTGTATAATGCACTAAAAACATCTTCTGCGATCGCTAAAATTCTAAATGAAAACAAACTATCCGAAAAATGGGATACATCCGCTGAAAAAATCCGAAAATCTTTACTTACTTTATCATGGGATTCATCGACAGGTCATTTCATAAAAACGATTAAGCCAAGAGACGAAACATTAGATATAAGTGTGATAGGACTAAGTTTCCCCTTCGAAGTTTTGCTAGCACAGGATAATATGATGCAGAAAACTGCACGTAAACTAGAAGAAATATTCAATTATGAAGTTGGTGGAATAGGCAGGTATTCGGGAGACATATACTATGGAGGGAATCCATGGATTCTATCAACACTATGGCTTGGTTTATATTATAAAAACCTTGAAGACATAAATACATTAGAAAAAATTGTCGAGTGGACAATTAATCATACCACTGAACTTGATCTCCTTTCTGAACAGGTTAACAAATCAAATGGTTCTTCTATTTCTGCTATACCGTTGGCTTGGTCTCATGCATTATTTATCCTAGCAGCATTAGGACTTGATGATCTGAAGGCTACCAAAGAATAAAATTTTATAGTTATGCAAGAATTCGGTCGATAACTATTTTCTTTTTTTACTATCGGCATTGTTTTATGGTTAAATCTAAAAGTTCTTTTCCCGCAGATGTTCAACCAATATAGCATATAACTAACGGATCTTTGTTGTATCCTAACTTTTCACGTGAAATATAAGTTAGTTTACTTTTTCTCCCTCTATTAGGATAAGGGTAACGGTTCCTTGAATTTTATCGAGATTTCTTACCCAAGTAACAATATCGTCGAGTTCCTCCATAGTCTTTGCACCGATCTTAACTGCTATATCATGAATACCATAGACTATGCAAGATTCTTTGACTTCATCAATCTTCCTTATCTCATCTAAAACTTCTTTTTCAGAACCTAACTCAGTGTTTATCATCACAAAAGCCATTGGCATCTATCCATCACCCTAACCTACTGTTAATTAATTCAGATTAAAAATTTAACCCTATCAAATGTCAGAATGGTGACAGATAATATGCCAAACAAACCATTAATATCAAGAATGTTACCAATACCGTATAACCCCTTTTTTTGTTTTTCTCGAAAGAAACTCCTATCATACTGAATAAAGCAGCATAGAAAACTATGATGTAAGTGACATGAATTTCTAATATTTCTCTGAATGGAATTCTGAAAATGTAATCTAATAATAATTCTAAAAAGAGGTAGAAGAGAATAATCCCATTAGATATTAAGGTCTTTTTTGTAGCTTTCTCCCTCAAATATCCTAATAATGTGATAGTAAAAGGAACAATAAGAGAAATAACAACACCACCAAAGACTTGCATATATAAGTTATTACCAAATTTTGTTGCAATATATAACGCACTAACTGAAATATTGAAAATAATAGAAGAATAAAAAAAGATACTATCTATTAATTTATTCAAATTCAATTTTTAGTCTATATTCGATTATTCAGATTAAATCCAATAAATCTTTTGAACTTCTAACCTCTAAATTTTCTTCGAAAATTGTTTTGATTGCTTTCTTTAATTTGAAAAAATAGAAATCATTGTATTGAAATTAGAGATTAATCACATATTATGATGTTGATGATCAGCTGATTTTTTTGAATTCGTTTTGTTACTCTGAATAACGGTTTCTTCTTTTGGTTCATATTTTCTTAGAGTCTGGCTGTTAAGAGCTACTGCTACAGTGCTTATTGACATCAAAATTGCACCCACAGCGGGGTCAATGATTACTCCAAAGGATGAAAGAATGCCAGCAGCTAAGGGAATTGCAATAATATTGTAACCTGCAGCCCACCACAAGTTTTGAACCATCTTTGAATATGTCTTTTTAGAAAGATCAGCAACTTTGGGAACATCACGTGGATCATTTTTTACAAGGATTATATCAGCACTTTCTATCGCTACATCGGTTCCTGCACCAATTGCAACTCCTACATCAGCTGTGGCAAGCGCTGGAGCATCGTTTATTCCATCTCCAACCATCGTAACTTTGTATCCTTTATCTTTCAAAGACTGAATTTTCTCAGCTTTTTGATCTGGCAAAACTTGGGCAAAATAATCATCAATTCCTAGCTCTTGTGAAACACTTTTAGCTACTTCCTCAGCGTCACCAGTTAACATATATACCTTAACACCTTCAGCCTTCAAATTTTGAATAGCTTCACGAGATTCTTCTCTAATCTTATCTGCAAGAGCAAAAGCTCCACTAAGTTTTCCATCAACTATAGTAAAAACAACAGTTTTTCCCTGCTCTTGAAGCTTTATGATTTTTTGATCATTCGCTTCTAAGTTCATCTCTTTAAGAAGATTAGGACTTCCAACAGAGACTTTTTTTGTTTTAACTTTTCCCTCTGCTCCCTTTCCTGGTATAGCCTTAAAATCTGAAGCTTTGGGAATTGATATTTCCATCTTTTGGGTATATTCAACAATTGCTTTTGCTATAATATGCTCAGAATTTTGTTCTACTGCAGCTGTTAGACCTAACAGCTCATCTTCAGGAATATACGAGACAACATCGCTAACACCAAACTGCCCAGTTGTTAAGGTACCAGTTTTGTCAAAAACCACAGCATTCATGTTTCTAATTATTTCAAAAGCTTTTCTATCTCTGATCAGAATTCCACTTTTTGCTGTTATTGAAGTTGATAAGGCAACAACAAGAGGAATAGCTAATCCCAATGCATGTGGACAAGCAATGACTAAAACAGTTACTGATCTAGAAAGAGCAAATTGTGTACCTTCGAATGAAAACCAAACTAAGAAGGTAAAAGCACTCACAATCACTGCGATATAAAAGAGAAGTGCTGATGCTCTATTTGCTAAATCTTGTGTTCTTGATCTGCTTTCTTGAGCTTGCTTTACGAGCTTTATCACTTGTGACAAGTAGGTTTCTTCGCCTGTTTTTTCAATTTTTGTTCTAAGTACCCCATCTCCGTTTATTGCTCCTCCAATAACTTCATCGTTTGATTCTTTAAAAACAGGTTTTGATTCTCCTGTTAGAAGTGCCTCGTTAACGTAGGATTCTCCCTCTGTTATAGTACCATCTGAAGGAATCTTTTCTCCAGGACGGATCAGTACAACGTCACCGACTTTCAAATCTGAAACAGATACGTCTTCAATGTTGCCATTTTTAACTAAATGTGCAGTTGTAGGCATTATTTTTACAAGTTCTTCTAAAGCTCTAGATGCACCAAGAACACTTCTTGCTTCTATCCAATGCCCAAGAAGCATGACATCGATAAGTGTGGCAAGTTCCCAGAAAAAGTCTGTTCCAATTGGAAAAAATACTGTGGCAGCAGAATAAAAAAAGGCAACAGAGATTGCTGTGCTGATAAGAGTCATCATCCCCGGTTGCAACATCTTAATTTCTCGGATTAACCCTTTCAGGAAAGGCCATCCGCCATAAACATAAATAATTATTGATAAAAGAAGCAAAACATAATCTTGGTATGGAAATGTTAACGTAAATTGGAACCAAGTTTGAATTGTTTTAGAAAGCAATAATATTGGAATTGTAAAAATAAGACTTACAAAAAAACGTCGCTTAAACATTCCAGTGTGCATCATATGTCCAGATGATCCTGATTTCATTCCAGAATGCATATTATGGTTTTGTTTATTCATTTTTTTCACTTTCATGAATTTAAAATAATTTCGGGTGGAAATATCCCTACTAATTATATTTTTTTAATTGCATTAAAGGTTACGGTGCATTCAACCGTGCAAAGCAAAGTTGTAGTCCCAAAAATCTAAATTTATCTAAAAAGTTTGATAACTATTACATCGATTTTAGAGAAAATTTACTTATTACCAAAATAATGTTTTAACAATATTCTTTTTAGATTTGTCTACTTATTTTAAGTCATGATATTTGTTTTGTTCGTTTTTGTTCTTGTTACAGATATTATGCTGCTCATAGGAGTAGCCATTAGCATATTTTCTCCTGAAAATCGTATTTGGCCTCCTCCACGAAAGGATTCCTGGCAATTCTGGGTTAGCTGGATTCTTTTTGATGTTGGAATGATCGGCTCGGGTTTGATTGGGTTCGTTGATTTTAATATTTTAGGTTATGGGTTTTGGATTCACATTTTGGTCGGAGGTTTAGCAATCATTATAGGTAGTGGCATTGCTTTGTGGGGGGTTAGAACATTGAGCATGTACCAAAGTTTCGGTTTGAAAGGAAAGCTTGTAACTGAAGGTCCGTATCAGTATTTACGGAATCCACAGTATCTCGGTTTCATTCTTATGTATACTGGAGTAATCCTAGTGACATATTCGTTCATGGCACTAGTTACAGGTTTAGTTATGATTGTTATCTTTTTCATTCTTCCCTTCAGCGAAGAACCATGGCTAAAACAGCAATATGGAGAAGCTTATGTGAAATATTGCCGACAAGTTCCTCGATTCTTTAGTCTTCGTTCTTTTCGGTCAAAAAACACAATAGGACGAAATTAAATATCGTTTTAGTTAATGCAATCAACATTTATTATTTTGTTTTTTCATGTACACATAGATCGCTTCAGATCTGCTTTTTATAAATATTGAAGTATCAATAGGAATTAAAACCTTGATCTCCAAAAAAATATGAAATCAAGATAATTTCTTAAAAAGACTAATAAATTTATGGAGCGCGCTTTTAGATTTGAATCTGTTTTAGATGAATTTTATTTTTTCGATTTAATTTTAATTTCAAAAAACAAAAATATGAATGATCAAAAGTAAAATATGGTTTTTGATTTTTGTTCAAAAAAATATTGATTCCAATTGATGGATCAGAACAATCACATCGGGCACTAACTTTTGCCTTGGATTTAGCTAAAAAGTATTCATCAAAAGTAACATTATTGACTGTAGCACAACCGCATTTTCAGGACCCTTTATTTCCTCCAATTTTTACATCAAATGATGATAATAGCATAAACGACGTTCACCAGAAGATACTTTCTCAAGCATATAATAGAATAAAAGAAATTGATTCAGAAATAGAAGTATCAAAGAAACTTGTAGCTGGAAGACCTGCTGATAAAATAATTGAAATAACAAAAAAAGATAAAATAGATCTAGTCGTTATTGGAAGTAGAGGATTAGGTGGCATCAAAGAGTTTTTGTTGGGTAGTGTTAGCGACAGAGTAGCAGATCACGCCCCCTGTCCAGTATTAATGGTAAAAAAGTGCATTAATATTTCATAAAAAGAATTTTTTTAAATTCGAATTGTTTTTAATTAATAGTGGAGTGTGATGTTATGATTAATGAGATACTTGTTCCATTTGATGGATCAGAAAACAGTGAGAAAGGACTTAGATACGCTTGTTGGTTAGCAAGTAAAGTCAAGGGAACAATAACTGTTCTATATGTTGTTCAGATTCCTGTAGATGGAGAGAGTATAGGTCTACCGATTAAACCTTTAGTAGATGCTGGACAAATGATTTTGAATAAAGCTAAAGACATTATGGAAAATGAAAAGTGCACGAATACAAAATTTGTTTTAAGAGAAGCATCAGGTAATGCTGGTCACGAGATAATTAAGTTTAGTAAGGAGATGAATTGTTCACTAATAATTATGAGTGCAAAAGGCCACTCAGCCTTAAAACATCTTCTTCTAGGAAGTGTAAGCGAAACAGTAACAAAATACGCTCCTTGTTCCATCCTAATCGTGAAATAATTCTGTTGAGAAATTTCAAACCCATATGCTCTTAAAAAGAGAATTACGAAATCCAAGAACTTCGGAAGGCTAAGAAACTTACCAAAAACCCTATTTTTCCTTTGTGCTTGCTTTTTTTACAGAAAACACTTATGAATTCTCTTTAACTTATAATTCTAGGGATATTAAATTTTGAATGTAAGTAATTGTCTTACTTCGAAGGTAGCTATTGTGGGTACAGGTTTTGTGGGTATGTCTTTTGCTTATTCATTGATGATTCAGGGTTTTAGCTCAGAAATAGTTCTTATTGATATAAACAAGAAAAAAGCTGAAGGTGAAGCAATGGATTTGAATCATGGATTATCTTATGTTAAGCCTTCAAAAGTGTGGGCAGGAGACTATTCTGACTGTGAAGGAGCAGATATTGTTGTCCTCACTGCTGGTGTAGCTCAAAAACCAGGCGAGTCCCGGCTTAAGCTTGTTGATAAGAATGTTAGCATATTTCGTCAAATAATCTCTAAAATAATTGAATACAATAAAAACTGCATTCTCTTAGTTGCCACTAATCCTGTTGATATTATGACCTATGTTTCTCTCAAGTTCTCAGGTTTCTCTCCACACAAAGTTATCGGGTCTGGAACAATTTTAGATACTTCTCGACTTCGCTATTTATTAGGAGATTACTTGAAAATTGACCCCAGAAATATACATGCATACATAATTGGGGAACATGGAGATAGTGAGGTCCCCGTTTGGAGTTTAGCCAATGTTGCGGGTACACGACTAAGGGATTATTGTCCCGTATGTGGTCAAGAATATGATGAAGATTATTTGAATAAACTATTTGATAAAGTCAAAAATTCAGCTTATAAAATAATTGACCTCAAAGGCAGAACTAATTATGCAATTGGACTGGGTTTAACAAGGATTGTTGAAAGTATTATTAGAAATGAAAATTCGGTATTAACAGTCTCTAGTTTGCTTCAAGATTATTATGAGGTATCGGATATTTGTTTAAGTGTTCCAACAGTTGTCAATAGAGAGGGAATCAAAGAAACTCTTAAACTTCCTTTAGAAGAGAATGAAATAGAAAAATTTCAAAAGTCTGCATCTGTATTAAAGAAGATAACAAGAAACCTATAATCTAATCAACTTTGAATGCAAGCGCAGTCAAACTGATTAGGTTAACTTTATTTCATTTTTTAAATACTTTTGTTTATTCATTCGCCCGATTTTTAATCGTCTTTCGTCACCTAATTCATTGATGATTATTTCACCGTCAAAAAGCTCTAATATTGCTTGAACATCTTCAGAAGAATGAATTTTCGGATTAATAATGCCAAGAATTGTAAAACCGTCATATTTTAACATAGACAAAATATCTGTTAACCATTTTCGTGTTTTAACTGATTCATATTGTAGAAGAACATCAGAGACTATGTTGATAACAAATCTTTTTGGGTTATTTCCTGAATCCAATTTTCTAATCGCTTTTGTCAAGGTAATATTTATTTCAGTAAGATTCGTGATGCTACCCACTCTATACACATTTGGTGAATTTTTTAAAGTTTCATCATTTATGGGATAGCAGGCTATAAACTGAAATTTAGTCGGGAATTCTGTTATTATGCTTTTTGAAAAAGATTGATCACATGAAATATAGAATACTATTTCAGTATTTTTTAATCCTGTTTCAATAAAATCTTTTACAAATAAGTCTTTTTCATGACTCGGAGAAGCACTTAAAATCACAGAAGAATTAGGTGCGATTCCCCCATAAAGTAGATTATCAATTTTGTTATTTCCTGTCGATAAATAACCTTCGATCTTAGAGGTTTTAATTGGAGCAGCAGGTTTTTCCAAAGCTTCATTTTCACTTTTTATCTGGTCAACTATTTCTTGTGTTCCACTTTTGCTTTTTTTGGAATTAAAAAGGTATAATACAAGCCCTACAGCTACCACAATTGCTACTCCAAATAAAATTATGGCAATTATCCAAGAATAATCATTAGTTGTTCCTCCCCCCATCATTCCATCCATGTCAAATTCAGAACCTGAATCTAAAGCAAAAAATGTCCCAAGAGCTAGGAATATTAGAATGCAACTTAGAAAACCTGTTGAAATAAGAATTTGATTTTTTTGCATAACAGTACTTTATAGTAACAAATAATTTAAGATTGCCCAAAGGAGCTTCATTAAAAATTATTTAATTTTTGGAAAGAATTTTGGAACTTGCTTCTGATATTCAATATATTCTTTTCCAAATCGATCCACTAATTCTTTTTCTTCAAGCTCCATAGTGATAAAGTAAGCAATTAGAATATCGACGATTGTAATAGCAGCTAATGTACTCAAACCTGAAACTAAAAAACTTCCAAACAGTATGAAAGTGTGAGCCCAATATGATGGATGTCTGGCAATCGAAAAGGGACCAGAGGTTATTATTCTATCTTTTTTTGAATATTGGACCTTTTCTAATTCTGTATATCCAATAGTTGCTTTTAGCCCTAGTAAATAAGCTGTCCAAGAATGCAAGACAATTCCAGCTGCAATAAAAGAGAACCCAATGATCGCTATTATGATATTAAATTCAAATTGAAATTGAAAGAAAAAATCTTGAATTGCATAAATAAAATAGGCGATTGGTAACCATTCTAAAATAACCACAGCATATGTCCATATTCCAATTTTCTTCCAAAAGTCGGTAGCTCCATGAAGTTGGATTAAGAACATTGGTATTGCTGGCCACATTGCAATCATCATTAAGCCAAAATTTTCAAACAACCTCAAATCTCCTAGCGGTAAACAGTTATTGTTTAATTCTTGAGTAACTTATTATAACATTATCTTTTGGCATATTTGATTGGGATAAAATCAAGCAAAAATATTTTTTCAAATAGAATTCATAAAAATGTTGGAAATTATTGTTTCAAAACTGTTTCATTTTTGTTTCACCTAACATACTTAAGGGTCCAATAACACTGTTATAAATAGGTGATTAAATGAAAAACCTGAAAATAATCATATTAGCAACAGCGATTGCAATACTTGCAGTAGCAACTGTTGGTGCAGTTCTTGCTCTAAGTTATAGTGGTTCTCCATATTACGGAACAATGGAATCATCAGCAAATGATCAAGATTCTGATTGGTGGACTGAAATGGAAGAACATATGGAAGACCACTTTAACGAAGTAGATCAAACAACAGATGGAGATTGGTGGGATGAGATGGCAGAAAATATGGGTGAACATTTAGATGAAGTCCCACAGGAAATCCAGGATCAAGAATGGTTCAACGACATGAGAACATACATGGAAGATCATGTAGATGAGGTTCAAAGCCAAGACTGGTTTGACGAAATGACAGATTTCATGGAAGAGCAACAATACGAATATGGTTATGGTTATCAAGGTTGCCACTAATCTCAATTTTTTCTATTTTTTATTTAATTTGGAAGAGGTGAATAGATTTAATGTGGTTTGGAATGGGGTTCATGTGGTTATGGCCAATAGGTTTAATCATAATAGGGATAATCATATACTTCGCAGTAGTTAGCTCCTCTCATAGAAGCAGCAATTCTCATAGGTCATATAATAACCAACAGTATTATTCGGGTGGAAGAGCATTAGAGATTCTAAAAGAACGATATGCCCAAGGCGAGATAACTAAAGAACAATACCTACAAATGAAAGAAGAACTAATTAGAAACTAAAAATAGCCAAAAATTTTACCTAAAAATTTAATTTTTAAAGGTTAATAAGGGGAAGTAAAATTTTAGTTTGTTGCGTGTGCCATCTAATTCATTAAAATTTGATCATAGTTCCTTATCCCTTTTTAAAAATTTCGATATGTTACAAAATTGTTTTTCTTTGTTCTTATATTGGAAATTTAGGTTTGTTTTAACCTTTTAGTCCATTTAATGAGATTCTCAAGCAGTTCCTTTATCAATTTCCTTGATTCTTTATTGATCAATTTTCCTTTCTCATCTATTTTATCTTCTGCGTTAGAAACAAAAACTTCAGGACTATTTATTGGATACATATCCAAGAAAACGAAAGACTGCCTGAGATGATATTGTGCTCTAGCTGTTCCAATCATGCCTATAGAAGCACCCATTACAGCCACAGGTTTACCCTTGAAGGAGTTATCTCCATAAGGTCTTGAAGCCCAATCAATGGCGTTCTTTAGTACACCAGGAATAGAATAATTATATTCTGGAGTTACGATCAAAATAGCATCTGCAGATTTAATCTTTTTCTTAAATTTCACTACTTTTTTCGGGAGTTGATTTTCAAGATCCTGATTAAACAAAGGAAATCCTTCTAGATCAAAAACTTCGATTAATGCCCCATCCGGACAAAGCTCAACAGCAGCTCTAAGAATTGCTTTATTGAAACTTCTTTTGCGAAGACTTCCAGCAAAACCAAGAATTAGAAAACCGTTTCTCATAATTGTAAATAACAAAAACAATGATATAAATTATGTTAATTTGTTAATAAACTGGTTTATTCTTTGAAGTATTTTTTAGTAACAATCGTACATGTTAAATATTGAATAAACACTTTTGTAATTGAATAAATGTCTTTTTAAAAGTTGAAAATAATTAGGTAAAACTCAGTATTAATGAGGGAAACAATTGGAACCCAACTTTTTGAGTGAAATTATTCGTGAACCAGAAGTTACTGCTAATTTCATTCCTGTTGGGATAGTGGTTATCTCTAAAGAAAACGGCAAAATTGTTTTTGTCAATAACCACGCAAAAGAGCTTTGTGGTGCAGATCCAACAAATCTAGAGATAAATAATAATCTTCCCAAATTGATTAAGTTACTAACTTTGGGGGGTGACATTTATCCGTTTGAAAAACTTCCAGCAAGAAAGGCACTTTCTACAGGTATTAGCATAACTGATGAACTAATGATCGAACATCAAGATGGTTCACGTATAATTGTTAAAGTTTCTGCTAATCCTATAAAAAACGAAAAAGGAGAAATTATTGCAGCTGTTGCCATTTTTGAAGACATAACAACAGAAAAAGAGGTAAATAGAAAGGTTGCCAGTCTCTCAAAGTTTCCTTCCGAAAATCCAAACGCTGTTATCCGTTTAACCCGTCATGGAGTCATATTATATTCAAACGATGCGGGTTATCTTCTGCTAAGAAAATGGAAAACAAATGTTGGAGAAAAAGCTCCAAAAAAATTGGTTTCTAAAATAAATAAAACATTTTTAACCAAAAAAGTCAAGGCTTTTGAGGTAGATGTTGGCAACAAAACATTCCTTTTACAAATGGTACCTGTTATCGA